>NZ_JAOQKB010000010.1:6672-102800 GCF_025567215.1 Huintestinicola butyrica | reverse complement strand
TCGGTTTGTTTGTCTCTCTCGGAGAGAGCTTTTATATCATATCATATACAGCCCATCTTGTCAAGCCTTTTTTTTGCTTTTGGATAACTGCACAGCGTCATAGCATTTCTTGTCGATTTTTAGCGACAGAGTGCACAAATGAATAGTCATTTTATATTCTTCCCCGTCTTTATCATTATATGTATATAAAAATATCGGATACAGAAAACTGTATCCGATAAATAAATTTATCTGTTATCCACCTTTTCGGGATACATATCATGCTCCATCAGGCGGTGCATAGCCATCTCTTCAAACTTGGTGCCCTTTCTGCCATAGTTGCAGTACGGGTCAATGGAAATGCCCCCTCTGGGAGTAAACTTGCCCCACACCTCAATGTACTTGGGGTCCATAAGCTTGATAAGGTCCTTCATAATGATATTAACGCAGTCCTCGTGGAAATCGCCGTGATTACGGAAGCTGTACAGATAAAGCTTCAGCGACTTTGACTCCACCATGCGCACATCGGGTATGTAGGAAATGTAGATAGTCGCAAAGTCAGGCTGCCCTGTGATGGGGCAGAGACTTGTAAACTCAGGGCAGTTAAATTTTACAAAATAGTCGTTATCCTGGTGCTTGTTTATGAATGTCTCCAGCATCTGGGGAGCGTAGTCGTCGGGGTATTTTGTCTTCTGATTGCCAAGCAGAGTTATGCCCTGCTTTTCTTCGGCGGTTCTTCCTTCCATGGTAATTCTCCTTAAATTTATTTTAATAGCGCAAGAAGCGTGTTTTTATCACCGTATCCGATGTGTCGTGCGTGCTCTTTTCCACCCTTGAAAGATATAATGGTAGGTATGCTGCTTACCCCATAGGCAACAGCAGCATCGGGTACATTGTCAACATCTACCTTATATACCTTGAAGTCCTGCGCCTCGGCAGCGATCTCCTCGATAATGGGCGCAGTCATCTTGCAGGGGCCGCACCAGACCGCATAAAAATCCACCAGTACAGTCTCATTTCCTGCGATCTTTTCCTTGAAATCCTCAAAGCTTGTAATATCCAGCTTGCTCATATTATCATTCCTTTCATTTTACCGTTTCCCTGCTCTGAGCGGGCATATCCAGCCTTTTCACTTCAGAAGCCGCAGGGAGACAGACCGTTATTCTCGTACCGATGTCCTTGTACGATATTACCTCAAAATGTCCGCTGTGCCGCTCGACTATCCACTTCGCAATGGAAAGCCCCAGACCCGTGCCGCCTGTTTCACGGCTTCTTGCAGGGTCGGAGCGGTAAAATCTGTCAAATATTCTGGGTATATCCTTTTCGTCAATGCCGATGCCTGTGTCCTGCACCTCAAAGCAGCACTCGCCCTCCTCATTGTGCAGCACCCTCAGGGTAATTGTGTTGCCCTTGGGAGTGTATTTCTTCGCATTATCGCAGAGAATACGGGCAGTCTGCTTCATCATCGAAACATCGGCGTTTATATTTATGTTTTCCTTAATGTCAAGGATATATTCATGGTCGGGGTCTATCATCTCCGCCTCGGTGTGAACCTCACGTATCATATCCGACAGCGAGAACACAGTCATATTCACAGGCTGCCTGCCGTTGTCGCCCCTCGCAAGGAACAGCAGCTGCTCCACCAGCTTGTTCATGTTCTCCGATTCATTTTTTATGGCAGTGATGCTCTCGTCAAGGATCTTTTCGTCGGATTTTCCCCACCTTGCCAGCATATCAGCATAGCCCTTGATAACAGCAATGGGCGTGCGAAGCTCATGAGATGCGTCCGATACGAACCTTGACTGGCTCTTATACGCAGCCCTCATTCTGTCCAGCAGGTCATTGACCGCATTTTCAAGCCTTTTCAGGTCACGGTTGCCCGTGGAAATGTGTACATTTGACTCCATAGGGTCATCAATGCTGCCGATAGCAGACTCAATATCATCGAAATTATAAGGATTCTGATGCGCCGCCTCAGTAAGCTCCGTAGCGGTAACAGCCATTTTGTTAAGAGGACTGAGCATTTTTTTCGCCCTGAAATATTCGGGCAGGAATCCGATGAGCCATACCACCGCCTGGATTATTCCCAGACCGCACACCGCAAACATAAGAACGGAAGCAAAGCCCCCGCAGCTTACCGAATGACCCCCAACGTTATAAACGCCCGTGGCAAGAATATCCCAGAAGTTCCCCGCCGTGTCGTCAAAAAGCAGCTCACGGCTGAGGGACGGGTCAAAGGAGTCATAAAATCTTGCTTCCGTGGCAGCACACCAGCTGATAACGGAAAAGACCACCAGCAGCAGGTCGGTGCAAAGATTCCACGCCAGCCTGTCAAGCTGTCGGTGCGAAGCTATCTGCCCCGCAATGGAGCTGCTGTCCGCAGGCCGTTTGGACATATTCTCACCGCCCTTCAATGATCTGTATCAAAAGCCCTTGCTTATAAGTCCACGTACAATATCCGAGTAAAACTCGGTAATGTCGTCAATGTCCGCCTCTGCGCCGTCCTTTTTCTTTGAAAAAGCAGCCCTGCGCATATCCACCTCATCGCAGTGGGATATTCCTCTGCCGTCACTGCCGTAGAATGTGCCCATAAAATTAGTCCATTTCGCGGCTCTCGGCGCAAGCAGACCGTCATTTTCGCCCTCGAACCTGTTCACCGCAAGCCACGTCCAGCTCATAAAAATGTCCGAAGTGGGCTTTTTCATGGCAAAAGCGCAGCTCTGATAATATACGTCGGGGCTGTCGGGATTTTTTATGTTAAAAATGTCCGCCGAATTTGTCTTGAATGAGTTTACGGCGCTGTAGGTGTCAGGCGACTCGTCTCCCAATATCCTGAACCACAGGTCAGTCACGCCGCAGCCCAGCTTAACCAGCGGCTGCGGAACAATGTCCATCAGCCTATCCACCGTGACAGAGCCGTTGTGTGGCGTGGATATGGTGGTCAGAGACGCCACCTTATCCGCCATTCCCATGGTCGAGATAAGATATCTTGCCTCCAGTCCGCCCTTTGAATGGGCGATAATGTTTACCTTTTCCGCACCTGTCTGCCTTAGAACAGCTTCAATGGTCTTTTTCAGCTGAGCCGCATTGCCCTCAATGCTACCGTTGCTGTCCTGACCGCCGAAAAAAACCTCCGCACCGCATTTTTCCAGCGCTTTCGGAATGCGTCCCCAGTAACCAATCACCCTGTTGTCCCGAAATCCCATGCCGTGTACCATCAGCAGCGGATATTTAAGTCTTTCCATATCATCACCCACGCCGTCAGATATTACCGAAAAATCATTTTATAACATATCCCACGCCACGTACCGTCTGGATATATTTCACGTCCGATACCTCTTCCAGCTTGCTTCTGAGGTATCTTATATATACGTCAACAACATTGGTCTCGCCGAAATAATCATATCCCCATACCCGTTCCAGTAGCTGCTCACGGGTGAGGACGATAGACACATTTTCAAGCAAAGCCTGCAAAAGTCCGAACTCTTTCACCGTCAGCTCCAAGAGCTTTCCGCCGCAGGTGACAGTGTGCCGTGCCGTATCCATGGAAAGCTCGCCGAAGGTCAGGTTTCCGCCCTCGTACTTTTCCTTCTCCGCAGGCTTGTGCTGGCGGAGAGTTACCCTTATCCTTGCCAGAAGCTCTTCGATGGCAAAAGGCTTGGTGATGTAGTCATCAGCGCCCATGTCAAGCCCCGATACCTTATCCATTACCGAGTCACGGGCAGTGAGCATAATAACGGGAGTGTGATCTTCCGCCTTTCTGAGCCGCCTCAGCACTTCAAGACCGTTAAGCCCCGGGAGCATGATATCCAGCAGTATAAGGTCAAATCCCCCGTCCTCGGCAAGAGTAAGTCCCTCTCTGCCGTCGCCCGAAATAACAGTCTCATACTCCTCGTGCTCCAGCTCCAGCTGAACAAATCTTGCAAGCTGAGGTTCATCTTCAACAATAAGAATTTTTGGCATAAAACACACTCCGTCCGATTTTACTTTTTGCGTATCGAGTAGCTGCATCCGCTCATCAGCGAGATAACAACAGCGGCAAAAACCACACCCGCCGTGCAGCAAACCAAAATTATCGCCAGTATAAGGGGAAAGTTTATCATTTCCCTGCCGTTTTTGGATATGACCACCTGATATTTCAGCAGGGCACGGTAGAACTCGCAAAGCTTTCTCCAAGCTATCTTTATAAACTCGCCCAGACTTTCTGCGTCCGCAGCGGATTCGTATCTTGTAGATGTGTAGTTATTCTGCATAATGCCCGTAGAATACTTGTTCACGCCGTTTCCGAGCCGTCCCCTGCGTTCCAGTATTATCATAGCCTCAAGAAGATCGTAGTCCGCTTCCTTCAGCACTTCACCCGCTTCTTCATAGGTTATCCCGCATTTTTCCACAAGCTTTTCAGCCATTTCATGATGCTCCACAGCGCAGACTCCTTTCTCAGGCAGATTTATCTTAGCCTATTATAACACAAATTTATTTGTTTGACAATAGCTGATTGATATTGTCCGTCAAACTTCCGAAATGCAGTAAAGCCGCATTTCCTGTGGGCAGATATGGGAAATGCGGCATGAGATAAATGCTTATTTGTTGTCGTTAAAAAAGCCCTTGTCCTGATTTTCATATGTCTCATAATTCTGTCTGTAGGACTGTTCGGCAGCGTGAGCGTCATATGACGGGCTGTCAGTCTTTACATTTACATTGCTGCCCGCAGGTCTGCTGAAGCCAAATACAAATTCCTTTGAAAAATCGGGGCCTGAGAATGTGTATCTTATGCCGAACAGCAGCGAGATTAGCACCACTGGGATCGCCCCGCCCCATAAGAGGATAAGGCATATCACAGCAGCAATAATGGGCACCGTGAAATAGTCCCTGCTGCCGCTGACGGTCAGCGTGTTTCTTGCCAGCTTGGAGATAAATCCGCCTGTGCAGTCAAAAGCAGTGCGTGCGCCACGGCGGAACTCCTGCCTGAACTTATCCTTATCCCACTGATAGTCGCTGTAGCTTGCGCACTGTCCGCTGGCGCCTGTGGTCGATGAGCAGTTCTTTTTCTTAGCCTTTTCAAGCATAACAGCCGCAGCCAGCATATCCTTTCCGCAAGCCTCATAAGCATAGCGGGCTTCTTCAAAAGTAGAGCCTGTCTGACTTACCAGTTTGCTTACATTTTCAAAATCATCCATAACAGTCGTCCTTTCGGGTAGTTTTATTTCTCTCGTTCTGATTACTATTATATCCTGCGATAATTAAAGCATTTTTCAGGAAAGATTAGAATTTCATTAGAACTATTTCTTAAAAGATATTCTCTTTTCCTGCGGGAAGTCCTCTCCGCCGATGGTGTATTCCACGCTGCAGAAGAGGGAAACGAGTATAGCGATAAAAGATATCTTCCACAGCAGCAGAGCAACAATTATAAACGCCAGCACAGGCATATGGAATATTTCGCTTGTACGTGACACGGTAACGTCATTTCTGCAAAGCATTGAGAAGAATCTTTTCACCTTGTCAAAGAAGCCGCCGTTTACCACAGCAGGCAGATTATTATTTTCATTCATTATCAAGCACTCCTTTTGTGTGATGTTTTATTTGATGTATATATAATACCTCACGCAAATTAAGGTGTACTTTAAAGGGCATTAGAAAGGAATTAGAAAATAAACCGTCAAATTTAAAAGTCAGCACAAAAAAGCACAAATGAAAGGGTTTATACTAAGCACCAATTAAAAACTATACAAAAAATTGAGCATGATCTTGCGTATATGGATTATGCGATGATTTTTTTCTATAGTTTTATTGGTGATTAGTATTTGTCCGCCTTTCCATATAAAAATGGCTGTCACCCTAAATCAACAGCCATTTATCCTATTTTCCCTCACTTCGTCTGTCCGTCAAGGGTCAGATGATATGCCGACAAAAACTCTGATATAAACTCCTCCGCCTCGGGAAGCGCCATGTCATGCACCGCCTGCAGGGTGCTTTTCTCCGCCTCGGTAAAATCGGAGTTGCCCATCTGCCGCTCCTCGATGCACTTTATCAGCGCAGAAAGCTTGTCCGCCGCCTTTACCAGCACCCAAAGCTCCTTGTCCTCCTCGGTTTTTGAGAACAGCGGAGCATAGTATCCCCTCAGATCCTCAGGCAGATAGGACAGCAGCTTTTCCTCAGCCATTTTCTCCACCTTGTCATATTCCGCCTTTATCTCGGCATTGTAATATTTCACAGGGGTCGGCAGATCCCCCGTGATTATCTCCGTAGCGTCGTGATACATAGCAAGCAGAGCCGCCCGCTCAGGGTCAACGTTCCCGCCGAACCGCACATTCCTGTACAGCGCCAGCACATGGGCTATAAACGCCGTTTCAAGGCTGTGCTCGCTGATATTTTCATTTATGGTGTTGCGCATAAGCCCCCAGCGGTTGATGTATTTCATTCGGGAGATTATGGCAAAAAATTTCTGTTCCTGCATAAAATTCTTCTTTCGGTGTAAGATTTGCTGTAAATCAGAACTCAATTCCCCTGCGTGCGTCAATGCCCTTTTCATAAGGGTGCTTTACCGCCCTTATCTCGCTGACATAATCGGCAGCGTCAACATATTTCTGCTCGGGGTCTCTGCCCGTAAGCACCAGCTCGCACTTTTCGGGCTTGTGCAGAATTATCTCGTCAGCCAGAGCCTTATCTACCAGACCACAGTTGTAGCCTGCACAGAATTCATCAATAACAAGCATATCTATCTCGTCATTTTTCATCTCTCTGAGCGCCTCTTCCAGCAGAGCATTGTGGCACTTGGTTATAGCCGCCTTGTCCTCGTCGGTCATGGAAAAAGTGAAGCCGTAATTTCTATCGGGACGGGTCACTCTGATATTTGGTATAAGTGCCAGACTTTCAAGCTCCGCAGTCTTGCTGCCCTTTAAAAGCTGAACAATGTGCACTCTCATGCCTGCACCCGCCGCACGCACAGCCAGCCCCATCGAAGCCGTAGTCTTGCCCTTGCCGTCGCCGCAGTAAATGTGAATAAGTCCCATAATTATACCTCTTTTCTCAATATCTTATAAATAAGCTCCATATCCAGATTTGCACGTACATTATCCGCCAGAAGCTTATACTGCCGTTCCTTGTAGCTTTTCCTGTCAGTGCGTTCCGCACCGTATTCAAGCCCCTTTGATCTAAAAAGAGCCTTTACTATCTCACCGGAGATGTCAGCGCTGTCAAAAATTCCATGAACATAGCTGCCGCAGACATTTCCTTTCCATGAGCCGTCCGCCCTGCCATTGTCAAGCTCAGACAGCACATTTCCGCCGATGCTCGTTTCACCCATGTGAATTTCATAGCCCGAAAAATCCCTGTCCGACAGGAACGAGAAAAATCCGCCTATGCTCTGTATCTTTCCCGATATCCTTGTCCGTGTCTTTTCGCTTCTGAATACCGTCTCGCAGTCCAACAGACCCATTCCCGCAGCCTCGCCGCCGCCCTCGGTGTTTTCAGGGTCGGATATGCGCCTGCCAAGCATCTGATACCCTCCGCAAACGCCGAAAACAGGAACTCCGCCGAAGTTCAGCTTCTTTATCATCGCTTCCATGCCGCTTTCACGAAGCCACTTCATGTCCCCCAGAGTGCTTTTCGTTCCGGGGAGGATTATCATGTCCGCTCCCTCCAGCTCACCTGGCTTGGAAGCATATCTCACCGAAACACCCTCGTACTGGCTGAACACATCAAAGTCCGTGAAATTGGATATCCTGGGCAGACGTACAACGGCAATGTTGATAAGCCCCCTTTCCTTGTTTTCGATTTTTTCCGACAAGCTGTCCTCATCGTCAATGTCGCAGTGAATATAGGGAATGACCCCCGCCACAGGCACGCCGCCCTTTTCACGGAGAATATCACAGCCGCTGTCAAAAAGCCGCTTGTCCCCACGGAACTTGTTGACCACAATCCCCTTCACCCTCTGCCGCTCCTCTTCTTCAAGGAGCATTAGAGTGCCGATAAGCTGGGCAAAAACGCCGCCACGGTCAATGTCCCCCACCAGCAGAACAGGTGCGTCCGCCAGCCTTGCCATGCCCATATTCACAATGTCATCGCTTTTAAGATTAAGCTCCACAGGACTGCCCGCCCCCTCTATCACAATGATGTCATACTTCTCCGCCAAAGCATTGTACGCCCTCATTATGTCGGGGATAAACTCCTTTTTCCGCTTGAAATACGCCGAAGCGGTCATGTTGCCCACCACCTCGCCGTTGACTATCACCTGGGAGCCGATGTCAGTTGTGGGCTTCAAAAGGATAGGGTTCATCAGCACGGACGGTTCCGTGCAGGCTGCCTCCGCCTGCATGACCTGCGCCCTGCCCATTTCCAGCCCCTCGGAGGTGATGTATGAATTCAGCGCCATGTTCTGCGATTTAAAGGGCGCACAGGAGTAACCGTCCTCGTGGAATATCCTGCACAGCGCCGCCGCAAAAAAGCTCTTGCCTGCGTTGGACATAGTTCCCTGCACCATTATCGCCTTAGCCATTCAAAAGCCCCCTTTCAAGCGCCATAACAAGCTCAATGTTGTCCTCATGTGACCTTACCGCCGTCCTGAAAAAACTGCCGTCCAGCCCGCAGAAATTCTCGCACCTGCGCAGGGCAATGCCGCTTTCCATGGCAATGTCCGCCAGATCATGCTCACTTTTAAGCAGTATAAAGTTTGCTGCCGCAGGATATGTCTTTATACCCATTGCGCCGAATTTTTCCGTCAAAAATCTCCGCTCACGGGAGATATATTCCACCGTCCGCCCGATGAAATCACTATCATCAAGCGCCGCCGCTCCTGCCGCCTGAGCAAGGCTGTTCACGCTCCAGCTCTGTCCCGCAAGGCTGACTTTTCCGAGAAGATCCTCATCACAGCACAGCATATATCCCAGCCTAAGAGCAGGCATGGCATATATCTTTGTAAACGCCTTTATAACTGCCGCTCCCGCCTCGGCAAGTACATTGGCACTGACGGTATTTTCGGAAAAATCGGCAAAGGACATATCTATCACGGGCAGTATCCCAAGTCTTTTGCACCGTGTGACAATTTCCAGTAGGCATTGTTCCGACAGCTCCCCTCCCGTGGGATTATTGGGGCTGCACAAAAACACAATGTCATATCCGCCCTCGAGAACGTTTATGTAATCATCGCCCAAAGCAAAGTCATTTTCCTCTTTGAGCGCATAAAAATTGATCTCACATCCTGCCGCCGAAAGCGCCTTTTCATACTCGGAAAATGTGGGAGCCAATAACAGCGCCTTTTTCGGCTTTGCGGCAAATACTGTGCGGAAAATAAGGTCAGCCGCACCGTTGCCGCATATGATATGCTCAGGCTGAATGTTCTCCCGCTGCCCTATTTTCTCTCTCAGCACGGTACACTCGGGGTCGGGATATGTGCCGCAGCTGCGTATAGCTCCCGAAAGAGCTTTATATGCCCCCTCAGGCATTCCCAGCGGATTTATGTTGGCAGAAAAATCAATGCGGGCATCAGTGCCCCCGTGCTCGTATTTATCCATATTCCACCTCAGCGTATATTACTAATCTTCAATCAACCTACAGACAAATCCTCGGCTGAAATAAGCCCATTCTTCGTCAAGCTCCCTTGCCGGGCGGCAAGCCCGCCTGCGGTCGCTTTCCTTGACTGGTCTTATTTCATCTGTCGGCTTTGCCTATAGAACGATTGAAGATTAGTATAAATTGAGCCAAAGGCAGTTTTTAGCAAGCCGCCTTTGGCTCTGAAAAATTATTCGTCCTCTGACTTTGTAACTTCAATTCCCAGGATATCAAGGCTGTCCTTGTCAACAGCCGCAGGGCAGTTGCTCATAAGCTCGGAAGCGTTCTGCACCTTGGGGAATGCGGTAACATCACGGAGACTGTCAGCGCCGCACATTATCATAGCCAGTCTGTCAAGACCTATGCCCATGCCGCCGTGGGGAGCTGCGCCGTACTTGTACGCCTCTACCAGGAAGCCAAACTTAGCCTCGATCTCTTCATCGGTAAGTCCCAGTGACTCGAACATCTTCTGCTGAAGCTCATAGTCGGTAATTCTGATAGAACCGCTGGAAAGCTCAGTGCCGTTAAGCACCAGGTCATATGCCTTTGCAAATACCTTTTCGGGAGCAGTGTCAAGATACTGTAAGCACTCGTCCATAGGCATTGTGAAGGGGTGGTGCATAGCGTCCCAGTGCTGAGTTTCCTCGTTCCATTCAAAGAAGGGGAACTCGGTTATCCACAGGAAGTTGAACTTGCCCTCGGGAATAATATTCAGCTGGCGTGCACACTTAAGTCTCAGAGCGCCGAGAGATGTAAGAGCTGTATTCTTCTTGTCGGCGATGATGAACACAACGTCGCCCTTTTCAGCGCCTGCCGCAGCAAGTATCTTATCAAGCTCGCCCTCGCCGAGGAACTTGCCGAAAGAGCAGTTGGGAGCGTCCTCGACCCAACGGATATAAGCAAGGCCCTTTACGCCGATGCCCTTGACATATTCGGTCAGCTTGTCAATCTCTTTTCTTGTGAAAGTGGAAGCGCCGCTCTTTGCGGTGATGCAGCGAACAGTGCCGCCGTTTGCGATAGCGGAGGTAAATACTCCGAAGCCGCAGTCCTTAACAACATCGGTAAGGTCGGTTATCTCCATGCCGAAACGTGTATCGGGCTTATCGGAACCAAAGCGCTCGAGAGCCTCGGTATATTTCATTCTGGGCAGAGGCACAGGGATATCTCTGCCAAGTATCTCGCTGAACAGTCTGCTGATAAAGCCCTCAGCCATTTCCATAATGTCCTCGGTCTCGGCAAAGGACATTTCAAGGTCTATCTGAGTAAATTCGGGCTGTCTGTCCGCACGGAGGTCCTCATCACGGAAGCATCTTGCCAGCTGGATATAGCGGTCAAAGCCTGCTATCATAAGCAGCTGCTTGTATATCTGAGGGGACTGGGGCAGAGCATAGAACTTGCCGGGGTGAACTCTTGAAGGAACAAGGTAGTCTCTTGCGCCCTCGGGAGTGGATTTTATCATCATAGGAGTTTCTATCTCAATGAAGCCGTTCTCATAGAAATAGTCTCTTGCAACCTTTGCAATCTTGCTTCTCATAATGATATTCTGCTGGAGAGGCTTTCTTCTCAGGTCAAGATAACGGTATTTGAGGCGAAGCTCCTCGTTGGTGTTGGAGTTGTCAACTATCTCAAAAGGAGTGGTCTGAGCCTTTGCAAGTATTCTCAGGTCGCTTACATATACCTCGATATTACCTGTCTTGATGTCGTTGTTCTTGCTTTCTCTTTCTCTTACGGTACCCTTTACCAGAAGAACATATTCGGAGCGGCAGGAAGATGCCTTTTCAAATATAGCCCTGTCGGTGCCGTCGTCAAAAGCCAGCTGAACAATGCCTGTTCTGTCTCTCAGGTCGATGAAGATAAGGTTGCCCAGGTCTCTTATTTTCTGAACATAACCGCCTACAACAACTTCCTTGCCAACGCCCTCTACCTCGCCGCAGTAGCAGGTGCGCTTCAGGCCTTTCATATTATCTGCCATTTTAAAAACTTCCTTTCAGTATTACAGAATATCATTTATCTTATCGAAATATTCCGACATTTTTTCTTTTGTTTCGGGGTCGGCACAGGCATTGCCGATGTCCCTTACCCCTTTCAGAACGCCGATTATCTGAGGGCGCTCCTTGGCTTCGCTTCTTGCAAGCCTTTCCGACGGGAGAACGGTGAGCAGTCTTTCCGCCGCCGTATCCGCAGTCATCTCCCCTGCCGCAATTTTCTTTGTGCATTCGGTGTATGCCCGTGAAAACTCCAGCAGCCGCTCCAGGTCATTGCCCATGCTCTTCTTGTTAAGCTCCGCCACCTTGGTCTTTGCAGCAATAAGAGGTAGCAGCTTCATGACCGTAACGGGCGAAAGCTTGTTCAGTATCTTCTTCTGACCCATGACCGCCGCCAGCCAGAAAAGGGACGTGGTCTTTGCGGCATCAAGTCCGTTTCCTTTCAGAAGCTCTCTCATATCAGCCGTGATAACGCCGTTTCCCTCCGATGAACGGCTGCGGACAAATGCCATCAGCCCCTCAAAGTCCTTTTTCATATGCTCATTTGCCATGGCAACCTCGCCGCCCATGGTAACAATTATCTGCTCCTCGGTCACTTCGCCTATAAAGCTTTTACCGTCGTATATCCTTATGACCGCCATATCATTCCTCGGAAGCGAACATATCAGCCATGTGGATATCGGAGAAAACATCAAGGAACTTGTCGCCCAGAGTTATCTCGGTCTCCTCACCTGTGGTCATGTTCTTAAGCTTTGCGCTGCCTGCTTCAAGCTCGTTGTCGCCGATTATCATGGAGAAAGCGGAACCTATCTTGTTGGCATACTTCATCTGAGCCTTTACGCCTCTGCCCATAACATCGCATTCAGCGTGGTAGCCCTCGTCACGGAGAGCCTTGACCAGAGAAACAGCCTTTTTCTGAGCCGCAGCGCCCATTGCGCCGATGTAGATATCGCAGCCACGGGGCATATCAAACTCGCAGCCCTGCTTTTCCATGGTCATGATTATTCTTTCCAGGCCCATGGCAAAGCCCAGCGCAGGAGTGGGGTTGCCGCCCATCTCCTCAATAAGTCCGTCATAGCGTCCGCCGCCGCATACAGTTCCCTGTGCGCCGATAGATGTGGTGATGAACTCAAAAACGGTCTTGGTGTAGTAGTCAAGGCCTCTTACTATCTTGGGGTCAACTGTGTACTTGATGCCCATTTCGTCAAGGTAGCCCTTGAGGGTCTCAAAATGCTCTCTGCACTCGTCGCAGAGGTAATCTATCATAAGGGGAGCGTCCTTGCCTATTTCACGGCAGATCTCGCTCTTGCAGTCCAGTATTCTCATAGGGTTCTTTTCAAATCTTGACTGGCAGGTGCCGCAAAGCTCCTCCTTGTGGGGAGCAAAGAACTCTCTCAGCTTCTCGTAATACTTTGCACGGCAGTGAGGGCAGCCGATGGAGTTGATGTGCAGCTCGATATCTTTAAGTCCCAGTCTCTCGATAACGCTTCCCACAAGGCATATCATCTCAGCGTCAGCAGCAGGTGAAGAGCTTCCCACCATTTCAGCGCCGAACTGGTGGAACTCCCACAGTCTGCCTGCCTGAGGCTTCTCGTGGCGGAAGCAGGAGAGGATATAGAACACCTTCTGAGGAAGTGCGTCATTTAAAAGTCCGTTCTGGAGCACAGCTCTGATAGTGCCCGCAGTGCCCTCGGGACGGAGAGTGAACTTGCTCTCCCTGCCCATAACGCTGAACATTTCCTTCTGAACAACGTCGGTAGTCTCGCCCACCGAGCGCACAAAAAGCTCGGTATTTTCAAAAGTAGGAATGCGTATCTCCCTGAAACCGTAAGAAGCGGCAGTATCCGCAGCAATCTTCTCAACAGTCTGCCACTTGTGGCTCTCAGCGGGGACAACGTCCTCCATTCCCTTTATCCTTGTGGTAATAAGCTCCATAATATCTGTTCCTTTCTTTAAACAAAAAAGCCGTCTCCAAATGTGTATAAACACATTCGGGACGACTGTAAAACCGTGGTACCACCCGTATTTGCCGCAGTGCGGCCTCATACATCTTTAACGCAGATATGCGGACGGGCTTTTATTCACCCGCCGGCTCACCGAGTGTCCTTCATATCAGGTGCAGTCAGGCAGTTCCAGCAAATCCGCCTGTCTCTGAAAAAGCACATAATATTACTCTCCCGACTCAAAGCCGTTGTGATATTGATATCATTATACACTTGATTTCCCCATTTGTCAAGGGCAAATCAACATTTATATCAATCAATGGGATTAACGATCTGGCGCCAGTCAAGATCTCCTCTTTCAAGCGCATGGATAAGAGCCTCGGCAGTAGCGATATTGGTCGCAACGGGAATGTTATGAACATCGCAGAGTCTCAGCAGGTTCATTTCATTCGGCTCGTGGGGCTTTGGAGAAAGCGGGTCTCTGAAAAAAAGGAGCAGGTCGATCTCGTTGCACGAAATACGTGCGCTTATCTGCTGATCTCCTCCCTGTGCGCCGCTCAGATACCTCTGAATATTAAGTCCCGTAGCCTGAGCTACCATTTTGCCCGTTGTGCCTGTTGCGCATAGGTTATGACGTGACAGCACACCGCAGTAGGCGATACAGAACTGGACCATCAGCTCCTTTTTGGAGTCATGCGCAATAAGTGCAATATTCATTTTCTATCATTCCTTTCCCCGTGAGATAACAGAAGCCATCATTACTGAAGAAGAACCTTGAAGCTGAGAGGAACGTCCTCACCCTTGATCCTCTTTGAAATAGCGTCAAATGCCTTGAATGCCAGTGAGCTGGAGGGAAGAGGTTCTCCCTTGGAGGTTGCGATAATAACAGCATCATCATCGGGGATAACACCGATGAGCTGAACGCCGACTGTATCAATGATCTCATCAAGATCGACTACCAGGTCAGCCTTGAAGAGGTCGGGATTTACCTTGTTTATGATAAGGCGCTGCTTCTTGTTGCCTCTCTTATAGAACTCATCCGACATTGTTCTTGCGTCTCTTACGCATACAGGGTCGGGAGTGGTGTTGATAAGGATAAGGTCAGACTGCTCAACAACATCGAAAACGCTGGCATTGGTACCTGCGGAGGTATCAACGATGATGTACTCATAGTACTTTCTCATTTCCTGGCAGATGTTCTTGATAGTCTCAGCGTCAACTCTTGCGAAAGGATCCTCAGGAGCACAGACAATGCTGAGGTTTGTTGCGATCTTCACCTGAGTAGTAGCCTGGTAAATGTCACATTCTCCCTTGAGAACGTTGCCCAGGTCATACTTTATGTCATTCTTGACTCCCAGCATGATATCAAGGCATCTGAGTCCGAAGTCAAGTTCTATAATAAGTGTACGGTGTCCCTGCTTTGCAAGAGCAAAGCCCAGCTCGGAGCAGATTGAGGATTTTCCGGTACCGCCTTTACCGGAAGTAACAGCAATGATCTTGGACATAATAGCTCCATTCTCCGCATTTCTGATATAATAATAGCTGTGTGCCGCCCGACTGAATGATGCGGACAGACCGACGGACTTCATAACGCAATATATGCCTGTGAGAAAAATTCCCGCAAGCATCTGCCATTCCTGCCTGATATGTACTTCGGAGCTTCACCCACAAAATGGGATAATATTTCTCCCCAGCTCCTCAAAGTCTCACACGGCACGGACGATTACCTGATTAAAGGCACACAACCGGTTACTATTATTGTACCATAAAATCGCAAAAAGTCAAAGGCTTTTTGCCCACTTTGCACAATTTCGTTATAGTGTAATTATTCAAATCATAATATTTGTATAATTTATACAAATTATTTTTAATAATAAACTTCTGACAAAAAGTACGGATCTTCCCCTTGCAATACCCTAAAAAACAGTTGATTTTCATAAAAATATATGTTATAATATACCTATCAAGTATAATTCAGAAAGGACGATAATATGAATACCAATGAAATTCTTTCTCACATAGACAGCCTGCTAAAAGAAAGCCGCCTTGATGAAGCGGAAAAATATATGAAAGCCACTCTTTCCGATGCGGAAAAATCGGACCGCCCCGATATAATGCTCACCCTTTACAATGAGCTTGCAGGCTTTTACCGTGACTGCGGCAGATTTGCCGAAGCGCTGGAAAGCTGCCGCCGCTCGGAAGTGCTTCTTGAAAAAATGAACATCGGCGGCGCTCAGCTTGCCTCCGCTCTGCTCAACTCCGCCAACGCCTGCCGTGCCGCAGGGCTGTATGATGAAAGCTTTGACTATTACCGCAGAATATATGCAATTCTGGAGAATATCGGCGCAGAAAAGCCACTCTACGCAAGCTATTATAATAATCTTGCCCTGCTTTATCAGGAAACAAATAACTGGCAGGAAGCCGCAGACTGCCTGAAAAAAGCCCTCTCCCTTGCAGATGACGATATCCGCAGGGCGATCACACGCTCAAATCTTGCCGTCTGTCTCACAAAGCTTGGGGACAACAGTGCCGCAAAAGAGACACTCGCTCCCGCTATGGAAACATTCTCGGGGCTGTCCCCCTCTGATTTCCATTACAGCGCAGCCCTCGCCGCCATGGGTGATATATGCTTTGCTGAAAAGGATCTTTCCAAAGCCGCATACTATTATGAAGCATCTCTGTCCGAAATAGAGCTTCATATGGGCAGAAACAACTTCTATGATATAGTGTCCCACAACCTCTCGGAAGCTTATGAAAACTTAGGCGGCAAGCCGGCACTCAAAGGCATGGAGCTGTGCAGACAATATTTCGAGGTCTTCGGCAGACCCATGCTCCAAAGGAATTTTGCCCTCTACCTTGACCATATCGCCTGCGGACTGGCAGGAGAAGGCTCCGAGTGTCTGGGCTTTGACGACCATATCTCCCCCGACCACGACTTTGGGCCCTCATTCTGCATCTGGACAGACCTACCCGACGATATGTGCGCCAAGCTCCAAAAGGCATATGACCTGCTGCCAAAAGAATTCATGGGCATGAAACGAATAGTCACCCCAAATGGGACCGACCGCACAGGCGTGATAAAAGTCACGGACTTCCTGAGAAAATTCACAGGCTTTGACCACGTTCCAAACAGCTCCGAGGAATGGCAGTACACCGTTGACGAAAACCTTGCCTGCGCCGTGAACGGCAGCATTTTCATGGATAATTCAGGCTTTTTCACCGATATCCGTCAGCGGCTCCAAGTCCAGCCCGAGGATATCAGGCTGAGGAAGCTTGCCGCAGAGCTTGAAAAAATGGCCCAGAGCGGTCAGTACAACTACCCCCGAGCAATGAAGAGAACCGACCCCGCCGCCGCATTTTTCACCCTTTCCGCATTTATGGAAAGCTCCATGAAAGCAGCCCATATCCTTTCCCAAAAATATGCTCCCTATTCAAAATGGCTGTTCAGAAGCACGGAAGCTCTTCCAAAATTTGATGAGCTGGCAATAGCTGTCCGCAATATCGCCGAGGGAAAAAATATCACCGAAAATATAGAAATAGCCTGCGCAGCTGTCAGAGCCGAGCTAAAGGCTCAGCAGATATCAAACTCCGACGATTATATGTCAGTGTGCGCCGATGATGCCAAGCACCGTGCGGACATCATCTACACCGCCGAAGAAATAATTGCCATGGAGTGGGATTTTTTCGATAAGGTGCAGAACGAGGGCGGAAGAGCCGACTGCCAGGACGATTACTACACCTTTTCCATAATGCGCCGCAGCCAGTATTATTGCTGGGAGCTGCCCATGCTCTGCTCGCTGTATGAGGATTTCAAGGCAGCCAAAGCAGACGACCGCAACCCCATAACCGAAAAATACGGCTATATGATGGAGACCACCGCCCCCGCCCGCTTTGCTGAGATACGCTCCTCTCTCCCCGAGATACCGCAGCAGAAAAAGGAGCTGTGCTCCGCTATCTGCCAGATACAAACAGGCATGATGGAGGAATTTGCCGCCAATTATCCCAAGCTTGCAGGCAGAGCAAGAACAATACACACCTATGAGGACACACCCTGGCTCACATCTTATGAAACATATCTCCGTGGGGAGCTTTATACCTATTCGGATATCACATTGAAGCTTTACGGCAGCTTTATCGCCCGCCTCTGTACAGAGGGGAAAAATCTTGCCTATATAATAATGGAGCAGTCAGTTAAGATGTACGGCTATGAGAGCCTTGACCAAGCGGAAGAACACGCATAAAAATAAGTGGTTGCCACATTTTGCGGCAACCACTTTATCTTTTTATGAAACAGTTACCTTAACAGTAACGCTGACGGACTTATCATGAGTCGAGGTAATGGTGATGTAACAGCTGCCTGACTTGTGTGCAGTCATTTTGCCGTTATCATCAATGGAAACTATATCAGGATTGGAAGACTTGTATGTTACCTCCCTGAAAGTGGTGTTGATAGGCTTGAAGCTGAATGTTATGTTGGCTGTGGTGTGGTAAGCCAGAGGTATCTCCTTTTTGATAACGGTCAACTCTGTAGGATATATCTCTTCCTTGTCCGAAGTATCGGCCGTATCTTTCTTTGCAGGCTTCTTGACTACCTTGCCGTCCTTGTTGAACTTCACTTTCTCGCCGTCAATGCTGACAGTCCTGCTCACCGCACGCTTGCCGCTGGTGCAGTAATAATAGGTCTCGCCATCGCTCTCCTGCCAGCCTGTGAGCATAACGCCCTCATTGTCAAAGAAGTAATAGCAGCCGCCTATCTTGTTAACGCCTGTAACAGCAGCGCCGTTCTTGCCGAAATAATATTTGCCGGACTTGGCTTTGAGCCAACCCTTTTTCATAACTCCGTCACTGCCGAAGTAATATTTCTTGCCTGACTTTGTTTTCAGCCAGCCTGTTTTCATAATGCCCTTGCTGTTGAAATAATAAGTCTCACCGTCAATTTCTTCCATGCCCGTAACAGCCTTGCCGTTATCCACGTACATTTTACCATTGTCGGTGTCCTTCCATTCGCCTGCAAAGCAGGTGCCTGCCATTGAGAGAGTAATGAGAGCGGCAGCACATATAGCCGAATACCGCTTCATACCACTGTTTTTCATAGAAAAATCATTCCTTTCAAAATCGCATACAGTCATATAGTTTTTAAATATTATACAATAAATCAAGGAAGATGTCAACAGACAGAACACATTTAATGTCGTATGATATGCTACAGAATGTTGTACCAGCTGGGAAATTCCTCCTCATATATCTGGTCTATCTGATGATATATCGCCTGGATCTCCGCAATAAGCTCGTCATTTTCGTTGGAGATGAACGGAGTTACCTTTGCAATGGAAATGTTCAGGTTTGCCAGCGCATCATCATGGATTATCATGGTAACTTTCCGCTCGTAGCTGTGCCAAAAGTCGTTAAGCTCGTTTGACAACGCCAGCGCACCCTCAACGTCTCCGCTTTCATATACCTGCTGTATCTTTTCAATCCGACCTTTCAGCAGATCATTCTGATTGTCCAGTATAAAAAGCGATGTTACCGAGTAAATTATTATCAGCACAATAAGCGTGACCGCTATTTTAACCCTTTTCAATTATCTTATCCCCCCTGCATTCAGTGGAAAGCTCCTTTTTGATAATGCGGTACTTTGCCGCAGTTTCCGCCGTCATCATGAAAATGTCGGTGGGGTCAACGCTGTTTTCCGACAATATCTTGTCAAGCCACTGCCTGCCAAGCCCCAGCCTTTTAAGCGACGAGTCCATGACCACACCGTCCTGCACCACCACCGCAGGCGGGTCGGGGGAGCTGTTTTTTATATCCATATCCTCGTTGGTAACAGGGCGGTTCTTGAATTTGGGGTAAACGCTCACCTTGCCCGTAGTCTCCACCACAGCAAACTGGACCTGTTCAATGTCAAAAATACCCTGAGAACGTACCGCTTCCATCAGGTCGTCAGTGGTAAATCTCAGATTGAAAAGCTTCTGCTGATCTACCTTTCCGTCACTGACAATAACAACAGGCTCGCCTGATATAACGCTTCTGAGGCGTTTGGACTTCATCGTCACCCATGACATGAGCACATCAAGGCATACAAGTGTCAGCACAGGCAGCAGACCCGTCACCAGAGGAATGCTCAGATCCTCCACAGGCAGAGTGGCGATGTTGGAGATAAGTATGGTAATAGCCAGCTCCGAGGGCTGAAGCTCTCCTATCTGGCGTTTCCCCATGAGGCGCACCGCAAATATCAGTACGCAGTACAAGATCACCGCACGAATAAATACAACTGTCAAGAACGCACGTCCTTTCATCTTTAATGATATTTATTCTGTGCGGATTTTTGGCAAATATGCAAAGGGACTGCTGCGCAGCAAATAGAAAAAAGCAATCCAAAAAACCAAAAGTAAGACGCACAAATATGAGAACCTTTGCAAATAAGCACAAGGCAAAGGGTTTAGGTCAAGCCTTTTTCCCGAAAGGCTTGCGGGTGTCCAGAGGGCAGAGCCATCTGGTCGCTGTCCGCAGACAGCGAAATCTTTTTGTTTGCGGTATAAATGATTGACCTGATAGCCGACAAATATAAAAGTTCTAAAAGCCGCCTGCACCGAAAATTTGAAAACTTGCTAATAAGCAAAACATCTCAAATTGGCTAAAAGCTTTTTTATGCAGGCGGCTTGAAACTGAGAGCAATTTCGCAGAAATTGCGTTTCAGTTTCCGCCGTAAGGCGCAGGTACGGACAAATCTGCTTTTCATTTTTATAAAGTCCGTACCATGCAAAGGAGACACCACCAGGTGGGAAGTATTAACCAAAGGTTAATTAAACTAAAGCAAGGGCAAAAAACGGCATTCCCCTTCCCCCTGATGGTTTCTCCGTGGCTTTGTAAAAGGCAAGCACTCATCTCTTCCTTACACCCTATTCCCTACCGTTTTTTATCCCCCTACATTTTGCTTGCCGACGGAGACCGAACCCCGTTCATTTATTTGCACTCTTTTCTATAGCTATGTTTACAAGCTTGAGCTTCACTCCGTTCTTTTATCTGCTGTTCGTTTTGTTTGGTTCTGCGGTGTGGATTGGTTATATTATCCGCCTATCTCCCATAAACAAATCGAGCCGACAGCATATGCCGTCGGCTCGTGATATTACCTTTAAATTATTCTGCGTAAACTTCCTTTGCCATGTTGAAAGCCGCCCATGCTTTGGGCCAGCCTGCGTAAAATGCGGCGTGGGTAAGGATCTCAGCCATTTCCTCGGCTGTAACCCCGTTCTTTTTCGCATTTTCCAGATGATAGCGGAATGAGCTGTCCGTAAGTCCCTGGGACATAAGTGCCACAACGGTCACAATACTGCGGTCACGGAGTGAAAGCTGCTCCTCACGGCTCCATACCTCTCCGAAAAGCACATCATCGTTAAGCTCCGCAAACTTGGGAGCAAATTCGCCCAGTGCATTTCTTCCTGCTGTCTGCTTTACAATAATAATTACCTCCTGTTGACACGGAAAAGTTTTTGTGATATGCTTAAATTATAAACCTTAAAGCTGACTTTAAGTCAATAGTTATTTTTTATAAATTTTATGAACGGGTGATAATATGAGCTATACTGTAGGAGAAGCTGCCAGAAGGCTGAACGTAGCCCCCTCAACTCTGAGATATTACGACAAAGAGGGTCTGCTCCCAGCCGTCAGCAGAACAGAGGGCGGCATAAGAATGTTCACCGCCGCCGATATGGAGACCCTTTCCATGATAGGCTGCCTGAAAAAAGCAGGAATGTCCATCAAGGACATAAAGCAGTTTATGGACTGGTGCCACCGGGGCGACAGCACCATTTCCCTGCGCAAGGAGCTTATCAAAAAGCAGCGCCGTGCCGTTGAGGAGCAGATACGCCAGCTGAACGAGACCCTTGACGTTCTTGACTACAAGCAGTGGTACTACGAGACCGCCGAAAAAGCAGGCACCTGCAAGATACACGACAACCTTTCCGAGGAGGACATTCCCGAAAAGTTTCGCTGCGGAAGAAAAAAGGTCAAGGGCACTGCATAATATTATTTCATCTGCGACCGGTTTGCACAAAAAAGCCGCATTTCTTATAGCAAGAAATGCGGCTTGAAATTCTATCAGCCTCTGCGGCGGGAAGTATTCCTGCGCTTGTTATCAATATTTTTCTTTATATCGCCCATGCGCTCATCGGAGCTTGCCTTGAACTTGTTGAGCATATCCTCAAAAGCGGACTCGGGAGTCTGCGGCTCCTTGGGAGCGAACTTGTCCTGCCTGGGTCTCCTGTCACCGCCCTGACGGTTTCCGCCGTCGGGTCTGCCTCTGAATTCCTTCTTAGGCTGAGGAGGAAGAGCCTTTTTGATAGATAAAGATATTTTTCCGTCCTCGGAAACTGCGAGAACCTTTACCTTTACCTGCTGTCCCTCGGTCAGATGATCTCTAATCTCATTTACAAAGGTATTCGCCACCTCGGAGATGTGAACCATTCCCGTAACACCGGGTTCAAGCTCCACAAAAGCTCCGAACTTGGTAATGCCTGTAACCTTGCCCTCATAAATTTTTCCTACATCCGGCTGCATAAACTAAAATATACCCTTCCTTATTTTTTGGCTTGCGCCAGTTTATGAAAAAGCGGAAAACCGCCTTATCAGTTTCGAGTAGTGTCGTAGAATCTGCGTTCGTCGGGATAAGCATACCCCAGCTTTTCCATAGCGATACGCTCCATATAGGTACGTTCATCGTCCTCATTGAGAATACTTTCATAGCTTGCATTCTCAGCCTCAAGAGCCTCTGCCTGAGCCTTCAGGACTTCAAGCTCCTGCTGCTTTTCGCTCAGCTCCACCTTGTCGCCGATGATCGAAACAACGCAGGCACCTATAAGAACAATAAAAACGGGAACAGCGATTATGCTTGCAAGTGCATTGCTTCTGCCCTGCTTTTTGCGGTAAGCCTTTCTGACAGCAGCCATAGCCGCTTTTTTCTCCTTGCTGTCTTTACCTTTTGCGGACATATTCCCACCGTCCTTTCCTGACGCTTCTACTTCATCTTAGCTGATTTATTATACAACATTTCAGGTATATTTTTCAAGTGTTTTTTATAATTTTTAGATTTTGCCCTGATTTTTTTGGCGTTTGATACAAATTTGGAGTTCATTTTTGTTAACATTTTTTGCCTAAAAAATACAAACGGTTTAGCGGCAAATAAATATACTTTGTGTAAAAAGCCATATATGCCGCCGAAAAGCCACCTGAGGAACCCCATTATCACCGTACCTGCCGTCAGGATATATATTACCGCCCCCAGCAGCGCACCAAGCCAGTAAAACGCCCTTATCTCTCCCCTGGCGAACAGCAGGGAAAATATGTACAGCCCCAGCCCGCATATTATCATATAAAGGGCGTCGCACACAGCGGTAAGCGCCGTGCTGCGCATAGGGGGAAGCATCACACGCAGGGCACGGAACACGTCCCACAGCACCCCGAATGTCACGCCTGCCAGCACCGACAGCAGAAAAAGCTCCGTCTGCTCGCTTACTGTGAAAAACGCCTCAGGCTCAATTTTTGTAAGCAGCATCATTTAAGCAGCCTGCCCACAAACCCCAGAGGGCCTTTCACCTGGCTGTCGCCGTAGATAACAGCGTTTATCTCCCCCTCGATGACCATATCCCCCGTTTCCACCGAAAGAAGTCCCACTCTGAGATCCTTGCCCTTTACCGTAAGCTCGCCCATGCAGGTATATAGCAGAACGGAGTTCTCGTTGAATTTATCCGTATCGGTCACGCCTGTGACGGTCAGTCTGCTTCTGTTTTCAAGCTTCAGGGAATGTTCGTTTTTTTCCATGCCTATCAGCTCCATACTCATGATAATACTTAATACTATGAGCAGAAATATAAAAATAGACATAAAAAAAATCTCCGAACTATTGTTCGGAGATCCTGGAGGCGCCACCCGGATTCGGACCGGGGGTCAAGGAGTTGCAGTCCTTTGCCTTACCACTTGGCTATAGCGCCGTGGATGTTTTTCTCTGCAATCGGAAGAAGCACATGTGCCGACTTTTGCCGACACAACCAAAATGTACAGAGAAAAAATGGAGCGGATTACGAGGCTCGAACTCGCTACCTCCACCTTGGCAAGGTGGCGCTCTACCAGATGAGCTAAATCCGCATAATGGCGACCTGGATGGGACTCGAACCCACGACCTCCGCCGTGACAGGGCGGCGTTCTAACCAACTGAACTACCAGGCCATGTGGTGGGAACAATAGGGCTCGAACCTATGACCCTCTGCTTGTAAGGCAGATGCTCTCCCAGCTGAGCTATGCTCCCACATTTTTCAGGCTTTTGAGATTTCGTTTTGTGTATCTCTCCAACCGACTTTTATATTATACACTAATACTTTGGATTTGTCAAGTGTTTTTTCAAAATTTCCAAAAAAATTTTTGAAAGCCCGCAAATGGCTCTGTTACGCAGTTCATGGTATATTATATACGCTTATACTCAAAAAAATTCCGCATCGGAGAAAAATTTTTCTTTCGATGCGGAGATTTAATAAAAGTTACTTTACAAACTCAGACACATCGGGAACAGTGAACTTTTCCGCAGGAACTGCCCTGCCCTTGTACTTCTTCCGCTCCTTCTGGTTCTTGATGACCTTCTGCCTTGAAAACTCTTCTCTCTCCTTTTCCTCCAGGCTGTTCTCAATGAACTTAGCCGTGGTCTCATATCGGGGGATAACGATGTTTTTCAGGGCGTTTGCTCTGGTCTGGGTCTTTTTTATGGCATTTGCAAGGCGGAACACGCTGTTATCCACCTCTGCAAGCATGGCGGTCATCTGCTTTACACGTCCGAATGAGATGTACGCCACATCTACATTGCCGTCTGTATTCTCAAAGCCGTATGGTATGGAGCTGTCAGGCGGGTCAAGTGTTACCTTAGGCAGCTCGCAGCCCATAACGCTTCTGTAGGTTACGTTTACGCTTTTCTCCACAGGCATACCCTCAGCAACACGGCTGATAAGTCCCATGGTGATATTGGCCTTCTGAAGCGCATTATAAGCGTCCTTGTAGGTCTCGGAAATGGAAGATCTCAGTGCCTTTGCGGCATCTACCATCATCATAAGCTCTCTGATAAGAACGTTGCGCTTTCTGTCCAGCAGCTCATAGCCTACCTTCGCCAGCGACAGCGATTTTTTTACATTAAGCAGATTTCCTTTGGTAGGAAAAACCTGATCGGCCAATTATCCCGCCTCCGTTTCCTTTCTTATAATAATCGAAGCTGTTATTCTTCAAACTGAGCCGCAGCATCGGGATCGTACTTCTGATCCAGAAGCTTTTCATCAACACGATCAAGAGCGGAACGGGGCAGAGTTGAAAGCAGCGCCCAGCCCATGTCAAGAGTCTCGTCAATGGAACGGTTCTCATCAAACCTCTGGTTCAGGAAGTGCTTTTCAAAAAGGCGGCCGAATCGCAGATAAGCCTTATCCAGCGATGAAAGCTCGTCCTCACCGATAACGGAAGCCAGTGAACGTGCATCCTGCACCTTTGCATATGCCGCAAAGAGCTGGTTTGCGCAGTCGGAGTGGTCTCCTCTGGTATAGCCCTCGCCGATACCGTCCTTCATAAGTCTTGAAAGGCTGGGAAGTACGGATACGGGAGGATAAATGCCGTTCTGGTCAAGGCTTCTGTCCAGAACTATCTGACCCTCGGTGATATAACCTGTAAGGTCGGGGATAGGGTGAGTGATATCATCGTTGGGCATTGTAAGAATGGGTATCTGTGTAACAGAGCCTTCGGAGCCTTCAACAACGCCTGCTCTCTCATAAAGGGAAGCAAGGTCGGAGTACAGATATCCGGGGTAGCCCTTTCTTCCGGGGATCTCGCCCTTGGAGGAGGAGAACTCACGCAGAGCCTCGGCATAGCTCGTCATATCCGTAAGGATAACCAGAATGTGCATATTCTTCTCGAATGCCAGATATTCGGCAGCGGTAAGCGCACACTTAGGTGTAAGTATTCTTTCGATGATAGGGTCATTTGAAAGGTTCAGGAACATAACGACCTTCTGGAGAACGCCGCTTTCCTCGAAGCTTCTGCGGAAGTAATCGGCGATATCGTTCTTAACGCCCATTGCCGCAAATACCACCGCAAAGCCCTGACCGCTGTCCTCAGCGATCTTAGCCTGTCTTACTATCTGCACCGCAAGCTTGTTGTGGGAAAGACCCGAACCTGAGAATATAGGCAGCTTCTGACCTCTGATAAGGGTCATCAGCGCATCAATGGAGGAAATACCTGTGTTGATGTAGTTTCTGGGGTAGGAACGTGCAACGGGGTTAAGGGGACGGCCGTTGATATCCTCATACTTTTCCGCATAGATATCGCCCAGACCGTCAATAGGTCTGCCTGCGCCGTTGAACACACGCCCCAGAAGCTCCTCGGAAAGAGGCATCTCCATGGGCTTGCCCGAAAACTTTGTTCTTGTATTGGTAAGGGAAAGTCCCTTTGTTCCCTCGAACACCTGAAGTATGGCTCTTGTGCCGTCTATCTGAACAACACGGCCTGTACGTGTGGAGCCGTCGGAAAGGGTTATCTCCGCAACTTCATCGTAGGAAACGCCCGTAACGTTATCGAGGGCGACAAGAGGACCGTTGATTTCTTTCAGTCCGAGATACTGTACAGCCATTATCTTCCCTCCTCAGTGCACTGCTTTACAACATTCTTTACCGCCTGGTCGATATCAACGCTCAGGTCTGTGAACTTATCGTCCATAACGGACTTGTCGTTGGGAATGTCGTATTTCATCTTGATAACACGCTCGAACATACCCGTTTCAAGGAGCTTGCTGAACGGAACGCCCTGATTTACAGCCTCACGGCAGTTATCGTAAAGCTGAATGATGATCTTCATCATCTTGAACTGCTTGTCAAGGGGAACATAGGTATCGTCCTTATGATAAGCGTTCTGCTGCAGGAAACCTACTCTTATAACACGGGCAGTCTCGATGACCAGCTTCTGGTCGTCGGGGAGAACGTCCGCACCGATAAGCTTTACTATCTCCATCAGCTTGTTTTCCTCACTGAGCAGCGAGGATATCTTCTGACGGCAGGGCAGGAAGTCGGGTGATACGTTCTTGTAGTAATACTCGCCCAGATCGTCAGTATATTCGGAGTAGCTGTTGTTCCAGTTGATAGCGGGATAGTGTCTTGCATACGCAAGAGCCTTGTCCAGCGCCCAGAAGCAGCGGACGAAACGCTTTGTGTTCTGTGTAACAGGCTCAGAGAAGTCAGAACCCTGAGGTGATACCGCACCGATGATGGTAACGCTTCCCTCTTCTCCGTTAAGGCTCTCAACATAGCCTGCACGCTCGTAGAACTCGGAAAGACGTGAAGGAAGATATGCAGGGAAGCCTTCCTCTGCGGGCATTTCCTCCAGTCGTCCGCTTATCTCACGGAGAGCCTCCGCCCATCTTGAGGTGGAGTCCGCCATGATAGCGATATGATAGCCCATATCACGGTAATATTCCGCAATGGTGATGCCTGTGTAAATGGAAGCCTCACGGGCAGCAACGGGCATATTTGATGTGTTTGCGATAAGCACAGTTCTGTCGGTAAGGGGACGGTTGGTCTTGGGGTCGATAAGTCCCGAGAATTCCTCCAGGACCTGGGTCATCTCGTTTCCACGCTCTCCGCAGCCGATATAAACGATGATATCTGCGTCACACCACTTAGCCAGCTGGTGCTGGGTCATGGTCTTTCCTGTACCGAAACCGCCGGGAACGGCAGCTGTACCGCCCTTTGCAATGGGGAGAATGGTATCAATGACACGCTGACCTGTGATAAGGGGGCGGTCGATAGGCAGTCTCTTTGTAAAGGGTCTGGGCTGCTTGATGGGCCACTTCTGGCAGAGGGTAAGCTCATGCTCATTGCCCTCAGCGTCCTCCACACGAAGGATAACATCATTCAGATGATATTCTCCGTCAGGAGCAGCATATGTTACCTTGCCCGAAATATTGGGAGGCACCATGCAGCGGTGCTCAACAACGGGAGTTTCGGGGCAGGTGGCATATATAGTGCCGCCTGTTACCATGTCACCCACGGAGGACTTGACAGTTACCTTCCAAAGTCTTTCGCCGTCAAGGCTGTCAACGTTTGAGCCAGTGTCGATATATGCCCCTGAAAGCTCCTCCATCTTTTTAAGAGGGCGCTCGATGCCGTCAAATATATTTGAGATAATGCCGGGGCCGAGGACTGCCGAAACGGGAGCGCCCGTTCCGATAACAGGCTCGCCGGGGCGAAGTCCTGTTGTCACCTCATAGACCTGAATGGTGGTCTCCTCAGAATTTACGCTTATGACCTCGCCCATAAGGTGCTTTACACCCACATAGACCATTTCCATCATGGAAAAGTCCGCAGTGTCACGAACCTTTACGACAGGGCCGTTTATTGAATATACGGTATTCACTTGCTGTCTCCCTCCTGTGCAGTCATAAGATTTCTTGACGCAAACAGGCTCTGCTGTTCCTTGAGAGCGCAGTCATATGTCCTGTCGGTAACAGTTCCCTGCTCTCTGCGAAGAACAAGATATCCGCCCAGCTTGACGGAATCGTCCGCAGCAACGGAAGCGCCCTCGCCTGCTGCGGCAAGGAGCTTGTCGCTAAGCCCCATATCCTCGGGAGCGATACATATCTGAGCGCCCTTCATATCGCCTTCCTTGGCGATCATGGCGCACATACTGTCTGCATACTGCTCCGAAGTGCGGTACTCTGCGATCTGCTTCCTGATATTGTCAAAAAGCGTCTTTGTAAGCTCCTCCCTGCAAAGAAGGACCTGCTTTTTCATATCCAGCTCTGCCTTGGAAATCATACGCACATATTTTCCGGAAAGCATTTTCTTGGTATCGCTGAGCTTGCGCTGCTTAGCCTCCTCAGCATTTTTCTGAGCTTCGGCAAGTATATTTGCGCATTCATTTTCAGCGTCGTTCTCGATAGCCCTTACCTGCTGGTTAGTGGTGGCCTCAACAGCGCTGATAAAGCGTTCAAGCTTTTCCTTTTCCTGTTCCAAGGTATCATTCCTTTCTCTTCTTGAATTTTGTGGATCACAGCTTTATGCCGATAGCCTCCTGAACATATCGGGAGATGGACGCCGTAACGTCCATGTCGGCATGACGGTCGGGGATCTCGGAGATGATAGGCGACGGCCTTGTGAGCTTCAGCTCGTTTACCTTGTCCTCTATCAGGTCGATAAGCTTCTCCGTCATAAGTATAACGGCAATGTCCTTGTCGTCCATGGCATTCATAAGAACTCTTTCGGTCTCCTGAGCCTCATGGACAACAACGCCTTCAATTCCCGCAAGCCTCATTCCCGTAACGGTATCGACATTGTCGCTGATCAGAAAGAACTTCATTTCAGCCTCCGTTCGGAAATTACGCCAGAGCCTGAATGATAAGGAATGCGATAAGGAATCCGTAAAGAGCGACACCTTCGCCAAGTGCTACGAAGATCATAGCCTTACCGAAGCTGGAAGGCTCTTCAGCAACTGCGCCTATAGCAGCGGGAGCAGCGTTTGCAACTGCGATACCGCAGCCGATGGAGCCAAGACCTACTGCAAGGCCTGCTGCAAGGTAGCCGAGACCTGCTGCATTTGTAAGAACGTCTGCAGCCTCAGCTGTGGCCTCAGCGGAAACGAAGCCGCCGATAGGAAGTGCAACTGCAAGGATCATAATGCCAAAGAATGTGCAAAGGTTGCCGATGATAGCTCTCTGAGCCTTTTTGCCGTCAGAGAAGTGCTTTATTCTGGAAAGAACGGGAAGAGTGAGAAGTGTAACGATAACGAGGGGAAGTAAGAAAATATACATTTTAGTATCCTCCTAAAAATTATTTTATTATTCAATGATCTCATCGTAATTGACGGTAACGGGCTTGAACGCCTTGCCGCCGCCTGCATAGTAACGGGAGAACATCTCGTAGAATTCAAGTCTCAGCACCTGGATACCTACCAGAAGTCCCTCAAGGCATATAACGAACAGGTTGCCCAGTACCATTACCAACGGAGAGAATTTGCCTGACATATCCGCCAGTGAAAGAACAACGCTCATCATGCCTGCGTGTGAGAGGACGAAGCCGCCGACTCTGACAAAGGAAAGGGTGTTTGTGGCATAGCCCAAGAGATACTCAAAGCACTCGAAGAAGTTTGCCGCAATAAAGTCGCCCACGCTTTCGTGGAGGTGGAAGCCCTTGCCCTTTACAAGATCGCCCAGAGGCTCTCTCAGGAACATAACAAAGAGGGGAAGAACGATAAGGCAGATAACGTAAACAGGTCCGCCTACCTTGAAGCCCAGCATTGAGCCGAGAAGCAGTCCCAGCAGCGAGCAGTAGAACACAAGTCCCGCCAGACCGTTATTGGAGAACAGCGCCCGTTCCAGATCCTTGTCCTTGAAGCCCATTATCATATTCACGATCACCGAGATTATGATGATGGCAATACCGATGCCGATAGCGGCATAAAGCACAGTGTTAATGTTGTGGATAGCCTTGAAGGGCAGAAAGCTTATTCCCATTGAAGCATAAAGGGGATCCATCAGGTCTTCATAGCCGAATACGCTTCCGTAAATCGCACCGAAGATCATGCTCGATACGCCCAGTCGCTCCATTATGCGGCCCAGGGTCATCTTCTTGGTTTTCCAGAGGATTATACCCAGTATCAGCACCAGCAGACCCTGACCCACATCACCGAACATTATACCGAACAGCAGCGTGTACGTAATAGCCACGAAGTTTGTGGGGTTGATGTCGTTGTATGCGGGAAGTCCGTACAGATCAACGAACATTGAGAAAGGCTCTGCGAACTTGTTGTTTTTGAGCTTTACGGGAGGCTCGATATCGCCGCTTTCCGTGCAGGGCTTTATTATGAGCGAAACGCTCTTTAAGTCCTCGAAATACTTCTTGAACCGCTCTGCGTCGGCTGCGGGAACAAATCCTACGATGTAGAACTTGTCTCTTATGAGAAGCACCTTTTCACGAAGCTCAAAGGTGTCGTGCATTGCCTTGAATTTGGAGTAATACTTGCAGAGCTTTTCACGGTTCTCTTCCGCAAAATCCTGTATCTTCTTCCTGCAGTCCTCCACATTTTTCTTGTCCAGCTCAATATCGTCCTTGAGCGCCTGTGAAGCCTCGCCCGCATTGCCGTGAACGAAGTCGGGCAGATGGATACGGTCAAAATACAGTGACTCCAGGATCTTGTCTATCTCCTCGATATCGGAAGCGGGAGCAAAGCAGAAGCCGTAGCAGTATTCCTTGTCCCGTCCGTATGCCAGGAAGTAGAAGTTCTTGTCGTTATAATAGGGCAGCTTGTCGTAGCTGTCCACGGGAAGCCGTCCGAAACGCACCTTGATGTGCTGGCAGGCGAATATCTTCTGGAAGTCGATATTCATAGAGCCTACCCCCTCGCCGCCGCTCAGGTGCATTACCTGCTCCAGCGCCATGGTGTGGGAGCTGTACTCCTCCTCCGCCTTTTTCTGTTCCGCACGCAGCTTCTGCAGGTTGTTGCGCATTGTGTGGACTTCGTCCCTTATCTTATCCGCATCGCTGTCATGGATATCGGAGCAGTCGGCCTGATGAGGCTTAATGCCCGTTATGCCGAATATCTCAGACATCATTTTCAGCGTTGACGTGTAGGGATTTTCTCGCTTCGGCGCAGCCTTTGACTGGGACGAATGAGCAACTGCGGCATTCTCCATATGGAAGCAGCCGCATGAGCTGATTATCTCCAGCACTGCGTCAAGGTCGCTGTCCACGCCCGCAATATCTGCGAACATCATTTTTTCGATGGATGACATTTTTCTTATACACCGTCCCTTACTTTAAGTAATTAAAAGCTCACTGATCTCCTTTGCGGGAAGATCGTAGCGGATACCCTCGATTATCCTTATAATGTTCTTTACCTCAACCTCAGCAAGGGAGTTAAAGGTAAAGAAGCACTCTGGAGCCGACCTTGCGCTGCTGAAAGCACGCTTGGTCTGCTTGAACCTGAGCCTTGCCAGAGCCGTATCGGGTTCGGCCATATCAATGCCCTGCTCCGCCATTTCTCTGCCGTAATAGCCTGCAGCCAGTGTTTTCAGGAATTCCTGATCGTTCTGGGCGGAGTAAAGCTCGTCCATTTTTCTCTCGGGAATTTTCAGATACACGGGGATCATTCTGGACTTTACCGTTTGCTGATCCGCATTGAAGAAGTGTATCATTCTGTAGGCATTTGCGATGTTGATGGTGTCTATCTGAGTTCCCAGATAGCTTTTCAGGCGTTTTTCCGTCTCACCGCCGAACTTGTGCAGCGATGCCACCAGTCGTCCCGAATAATATGTCCTCAGGCTCAGCTCGCAGGCAGCATAGTCGATGTGACCGTCCGCTAGCTCAGGCTTGTACTTTTTCAGGATATCGTGATAAGGGGTCTTTGCCGTAAGGTCAAGAAGCTCATCATAGCTCTTTACATGAGCCAGGTCCATCAGGTTGAAGGACGTGTATTTGTTCATGTAAATGGGCAGCGTGGTGATGTGGTCGCCCGTGCCTGCGTTAAGGTGAAGGATACATATAAGTATCTCATCTATCTCCGTCTTGATGATGATGTAGTTATAAAACTCATCACCGCCCAGTTTTTCAAAGCCGACTATTCGGAAATAATTCTCCATAAGGCTTCGGCGCAGGATATTTTCCAGGTTTCCTCTGTGGATATTCTCAGTGTCAACGCCGTCCAGCCACCTGCTGAAATAAGTGTTGCGCTTCAGATAATCCGCAGCGTCCGATACGGAGGTGCAGCTCAGCAGCGCCGAATAATCCTCGGGCTTGAGCCTTTTTCCGTAAACGGCGTGCATCTTCGCCACCGTAGCATTAAGATTTCTTCTGCCGCTTGATCTGCCTTCTGTTTTCAACTTGTCTCCCCTCCTTTCCCGTCATGGTGATAACATCATTCGTCGTTTCCCGAGATGACCTTTCTGAAGATCTCCTCCTGCCATGCGGCGGAATTCTTCTCAAAGCTCTTCTTCATTTCGGAAACACGTCTGACTTCTTCCTCTTTAAACTCCCTGATGCGGGCGTCTGCCTTGTCGGCTTCGCTTTTTTCTATCTGCCTTATCTCGTCCTCGGCGCTTTTTTCAGCATCAAGTATCATCTGATTTTTTTCGGTAGTAGCCTTTTTGATAGCGTCCAGCTTGTTTTTTTCAGCCTCCGCCAGCTTGTCGGACGCCTTTTTGTCAATGTCCAGTATGGACTGGATAACGTCGTCCATTGCCATTCTCCTTTCGTATAATTGCAGCTATAATCAAAAGGGGCAATATGCCTGCGCAGATCACATACATATTGCCCCTCTTTGGTCAGCATTTTAGTTTTTAAGACTGTGAAGAGGAGCAGGTATCTGTCCGCCTCTGTTGATGAACTTGGAGGGTGAGAAGGTGTTTACCTTCATAACGGGACCCTTTCCGAAAAGTCCGCCCCAGTCAAGCACATCGCCTTCCTTGCAGCCAATGGCAGGGATAACTCTTACCGCAGTGGTCTTGCAGTTTACCATGCCTATAGCAGCTTCATCAGCGATTATTCCCGAAATAACGTCCGCAGTGGTGTCGCCGGGAATAACTATCATATCAAGTCCTACGGAGCAAACAGCGGTCATAGCCTCCAGCTTTTCGATAAGAAGTGAGCCGCTCTCAGCCGCAGCGATCATTCCTGCGTCCTCGGAAACAGGGATAAATGCGCCCGAAAGTCCGCCTATTCTGGAGCAAGCCATTACGCCGCCCTTCTTAACAGCGTCGTTGAGCATAGCAAGGCAGGCAGTGGTTCCTGCGCAGCCGCACTTCTCCAGACCCATTTCCTCAAGAATGTAAGCAACGCTGTCGCCTACTGCGGGAGTGGGAGCAAGGGAAAGGTCAACTATGCCAAAGGGAACGCCCAGCTTTTCGGAGGCTCTTACGCCTACCAGCTGACCTACTCTTGTGATCTTGTAAGCAGTTTTCTTGATGATATCAGCCAGACCGTTGATATCAGCGTCGGGATACTTTTTCAGCGCCGATCTTACAACACCGGGGCCCGAAACGCCTACGTTTATGATGCAGTCAGGCTCGCCCACGCCGTGGAATGCGCCTGCCATAAAGGGATTGTCGTCAACAGCGTTGCAGAAAACAACGAGCTTTGCCGCACCGAAGCACTGCTGGTCAACAGTAAGCTCGGCAGCCTCTCTTACAATACTGCCCATTATCTTTACTGCGTCCATATTGATACCGGTCTTTGTGGAGCCGATGTTTACGGAAGAGCATACGCAGCTTGTGGAAGCCAGAGCCTCGGGGATAGAGCGGATAAGCCTCTCATCTCCTGCGGAGAAGCCCTTCTGAACAAGTGCGGAATATCCGCCGATAAGGTTAACGCCGCAGGTCTTGGCAGCTCTTTCCATAGTAAGAGCGAACTTAACGGGGCTTGCATTGCACGCCGCCGAAACGATTGCGATAGGCGTTACCGAAATTCTCTTGTTTATGATGGGGATACCGTATTCCTTTTCGATCTCCTCGCCTGCCTTGACAAGATTTGCGGCACAGCGGGTGATCTTATCGTAAACCTTGTCGCACGCCTTGTCGATGTCGCTGTCGATGCAGTCCATCAGGGAGATACCCATTGTGATGGTTCTGATATCCAGGCATTCGTCCTGTATCATGCGAATGGTTTCGAGAATGTCATATACATTTATCATAAGTACAAATCTCCCGAAAAGTTATATACTGTGCATGGAATTGAAAATATCCTCATGCATTGTGTGGATCTTAAGACCAAGGCTGTCTCCCAGAGCGGAAAGCTTATCCTGGAGTACGGAGAAATCCCCGCTGAGCTTGGTGATGTCCACCAGCATTATCATTGCGAACATATCCTGCATAACGCTCTGAGTTACCTCAATAACGTTGGCGTTGCTCTCAGCGCAGATGCTGCTTACCTTTGCAAGAATGCCAACGGCGTCTTTGCCGATAACGGTAATAACTGCTTTCATAAAAAAACCATCCTTTCCGTGCAAAGCCGAGCTTCGCAGCGAAATATTCTGTGGGCTATCCCGCAAATACCAAAGCGGCAGTGCCTTTGCGGCGCCTTTAATGTGATAGTATTATATCACAAAAATATTAACAAATAAACATTTTTCTGGTATCTATTGAAAAATCATTTATACTTGGCATAAAAAATGTCACTTTCTTGTTGCTTTTTTCACAGCCTCCACTGCTTTTATGAATCTCAGAACTTCCTCCGATGGATTTTTTCCGTAAAGCAGACCATACGGCATCTCATATTCCCACTCCACAGGGATAGTCACAAGCGAAGGGTGGATATTGCTCCAGCACTCGAGATTCAATAGCAGACTGCCCGTGCGGACGCATTTGTTATACACTGAAATGTCATAGTAATGATCCGTGTCCTCGATCTTTATCTGCGGATATTTTTCAAGCTCCGCCCGAATGCTGTCATTTATGGGTGAGTCCCCTGCCTTTACCATCATAAGCGTCTCGCCGAACAGGTCGGATATTTTCAGCTTTTTCTTTCCCGCCAGCCTGTGACCCGCAGGAACGGCTATACACTTTTTATATGCGCCAAGCTTCAGCATATTGCATCTTTCCAGCCATTTTGCCGAGTCGCATACGCCAACTATAATGTCAAAATCCGTGCCTATCCGCTCTATCACCGACAATATGCCGCTGTGCTCATCGTCAAATGGCACCACGGATATCTTGAACTCGGGGAAATCCCTGCTGACCTCGTTCCACAGGTCCATGAACGGCTTGCATGGGTTAAGAAGAGAGCTTCCCACACGCAGAATACAGGAGCTTTCCGCCGCAGCACGGCGAGCCTCCTCCGCAGCCTCACGGGCAAGCTCGGACATTATTTTCCCTTGGCGGTAGATGACCTCCCCCGCCTCGGTGAGCTTTATCCCACGGTAAGTGCGCTCCGCCAGCTTCACACCCAGCTGGTCCTCCAGAGCATTGAACTGCTTCATCACCGCCGCAGGGGTCACGAACAGCTTTTCCGCAGCCTTGTTGAAGCTGCCGCAGTCAGCCGTGCATAAGAATACCGAAAGTCTGCTGCTTATCATGTTAACACCTCAGATCAGCATTTACTTTAAGTTAATGCTATTATAGCTTATTTGTAATTCACTGTCAAGCCAATTTGATACTGATCTTCAATCGCTCTATAGGCAAAGCCGACAGATGAAATAAGACCAGTCAAGGAAAGCGACCGCAGGCGGGCTTGCCGCCCGGCAAGGGAGCTTGACGAAGAATGGGCTTATTTCAGCCGAGGATTTGTCTGTAGGTTGATTGAAGATTAGTATTATATATAATATAGCTAAAGTAAAAAGCAGAACAAGCAAAGGAGGATATTGTATGCCGGCACTTATAGCATATTATTCAAGAGCCGATGAAAACTATTTCGGCGGAACACTCAGATATATCGACAAGGGCAACACCCAGATTGCCGCAGAGATACTGCAAGCTCTCACAGGTGCGGATATGTTCAGGATCGAACAGCTCATACTAAGCACCAATTAAAAACTATACAAAAATCGAGCATAATCTTGCATATATGGATTATGCGATGTTTTTTTGTCTATAGTTTTATTGGGGATTAGTATTATCTGCACCGCAGGCAGCGGCTGGTATGTTGAAGAGGGCAAAGCCCCCAGAAGCCTTGACCCCGGCGATGTAGTCGTTATCCCTCCCAATGTAAAGCACTGGCACGGTGCAAAGAAGGACAGCTGGTTCAGTCACATAGCCGTTGAAGTTCCGGGAGAGAACACCTCCAACGAATGGTGCGAACCTGTCACCGACGAAGAATACAATAACCTATAAGCCATAAAAAAAGCCGTACAGCCCAATGACTGTACGGCTTTTATCAGTTCCAAGCCTGACCGAAAATAACATTTCTGCCGTGGAGGAAGGTTTTAAGCTCTCTGAATATCTTTCCTGCGTCATGCTTTGCCTCAGCAGAAAGGGGAATAAACTCTGCTATATCGCCGCAGATATTTTTCAGAGCATTGTCAGCCTCCTCAGCACCATCAGCCATAACAGGGAGAATATATATCTGACAGTCGGGGAATTTCTTCTTTATATCGGAAACAAGCTCCTTGTACTCATATGAAAACTCGCCTGCAAGAAAGCCCTCAGCCTTGATATCCTCATCGCCGAAGCAAAGGAATATCTTTGAAGGTTCAAGAGCCTCCGCCTGCTCCATAACAAAATCACGGGCATCGGCAAGCTTTGCGCCCTTTTCGCTGCGGTTATACACCCTTGCGTCAACATCAAAATCCTGCATCAGCTCGTTGATAGGGAAATCATGAGCAAATGTGGAGCCTGCAAAAAGCACCTGATTTTTAACGGCACATTCATTAAGTACGGAGTAATAGTTTTTCATAAAAAGACTTCCTTTCAAGGTTCTGTATTATATTAAGAGCCTGAAAAGACACAATGCGAAAAGATCGGAAAGAAATCTGCGCGCACGACCTCTTCTCTGCTTTTTCTCTTCTCGTAACTCGGGATAACGCTGTGCACTGCGTATGTCCTTTGTCAGCTCTTATTATACCACATGATAATATAATGTCAAATATGCTATACGCAAGATATTCATAACATCAAAGTTATATCAGCTGCGTTTTTCCATAAATTGTTTGTTTATTTCACACACCATATCTCAGGCGCGCTGTAAACTTATAGTAAATACCTTACAAAAAAATTTACCGTGACTTCTTTTTTGCAGCCTTCAGCCTGTACATATTGTCGTCAGCCATTCTCGTTACCGCTTCCATGGAGCATATCTCTCCCCCGTTCACCGAGCAGTATCCGCAGCTGCAGTCCACCTTGTATGGCAGTCCGCTGCGGCTGTTGTAGTCCGCAAGATAATCCGATACACGGCTGATATATCCCTCTATGCCCGAATCGTCCGCACCGCAGAGGATAACGCTGAACTCGTCTCCGCCTGTTCTGGTGCATACGCTGTCCGAGGGCATTGCGTAAAACATCGCATTTGCAGTCTGCCTGATGGCATTGTCCCCCGCCTCATGTCCCCAGCGGTCGTTTATGAGCTTCAGCCCGTCAATATCCGCACAGATAACTGTGAGCACAAGCTTTTCCTTCCTTGCCCGATCCACCAGCCTGCCGCCGAATTTCTCCATTCCACGGCGGTTGAAAAGCTCAGTAAGAGGGTCACGGACATTAAGGTTCTCAAGCTCCTTTACAACAAGCTCCAGGTCCTTTTTCATGTAGAAATTGCCCGCATTGTTGTTTATGGCAGTGACCCATGTGCTGAAAAAGTCCCCTGCGCCGCCCATTCTTGTGGGCTCATATGCAAGATATCCCATAAACTTTCCGCTGAAATACAGGGGAGAAAATCCGAAGAACACCGCCTTTTCCCCGTCCGGAAAATCTATGGGCAGAAGCTGCTCGGAGGAAAACTTTGTTCCCACAGGAACATCATGCCCGTATTGGAGCATGGACATCATACTGTACGCCGAACCCTCGGATTTCATGCTGCCGCTGCCCACAAAGCTTCCGCCGCCCTCCACGCTGGAGCGTATGCACACGAAAAGCCTGTTGAAGCGGAAAAATGCCGCACCGTTTTTAAGCGCCTCATATACCTCTTCCGAGGTCCGGCAGCCCGCAAAAGACGTGTTCATCTCCGTAAGCTTGGCGGTAAACTCTATAAATGTGTTCTTGGTCTGATACGTTGAGTTGTAGTAGCTTTCTTCCTGAGGCTCCTTCTTCACACAGCCGCAGGACTCAGCCTTTTCCAGCACCGACACCACATCTTCCCAGTCGGGGACTTCCCTGCCCTGCCACATACCGCTGAGCATATCCACAGCCTTTTTGCCCGCCTCGGCAAAGCTCCGCCTTACAGTGGTGACAGTGGGCGAATACAGCTCGCAGTCGGCAATGCCGTCAAAGCCTGTTACAATAATATCCTCGGGTATGCTGTAGCCCTGATTTTTCAGCTCGTCCATGCAGAAGATAGCCATGGTGTCGCTGGCACAAACAATGGCCTGGGGCAGCTCATCTTTTAAAAATTCCCTTGTGCAGTCCGCCGCCTTTGTCCAGAACTGACCGTAAGCGATACGCCGCTCCTCCACAGGGATATTATGCTCGGTAAGTACCTTTTTGTAGCCTGCCAGCCTTTCCTCCGTCTGGAGGTTTCCGGGGAAGCCGCCGATGAAGTTTATCCTTGTAAGCCCATGATCCTCCACCAGATGCTTCATCACAAACTCCATAGCGCACTTGTCGCTGAGGGTGATGTTCTTATCAAGCACATGGGTCGGGTCGTTTATGTTGATAACGGGCACATTGTTTTTCTGTGCCAGCCTGTGTACCTTTTCGATAACGCTTTCATCAATGATGGAATCGCCCAGAATGATGATGCCGTCAAGCATATTGTAATTTATAAGGTCAAATACAGCAGTTTCGCCCTTGATGACACTTTCGGGCAGAGTAAGCCCCGAATTAAGGTCAGGCTTTCTGATAAGGCTTGCGAACACAAGCAGATTTATATCAAGCGCCGAACATCTGCGGGCGATACCCTCCGCAATGCGTGTCTCATATTCCTTATCATAGCCTGTAACGCACAAAGCGATGGTTTTTCTTTTCATGGATCTCACTCCCATATGTTCATATTGCACAACAGATCCGATATACCTATTATATCATACAGCGGAGAAATTTCAAGTATTTTTTAAATAACACATACAAAAAAGCGGCTCCGCATTGTGCAAAGCCGCTTGATATCAATATTTATTATCGGGATTTGATATAGTTCCCGGAGTTTTCTCCAGCTCTCTGAATATCCTTATGGCAAATGAGCTTATGGTGAAAAGTATGAACACAGGGCCTATGAGAAGTCCCACAAACAATGTTGTGGTGTTCCACATTATCACTGCGGCCTCAAACGCCACAAGTATCAGCAGGAGAAGCGAGCGGAGGAAGAATTTCATGCTTATCCTGAACGAGTTTTTCAGGCTGTTGATAATGGAGTTTTCATATCTTGCCAGCAACGGATACACATACAGCAGGGAAAATGCAAAGATATATGCCGCCACGATGCCTATTATCAGGAAGATAAGTGCGCCGCTGTGACCCATATCCGCTTCTGCGCCGTATATCTGAAAGTCAAGATACACTGCCCACACGCATATGAGGGTAATGAACGTCATCGGTATGCCCTGCTTGATATTCGCTTTGAACGCTTTGAGAAAGTCCTTTGCTGCGTGACCCTCGGTATCCTCTGCCATATGGAGCGTTACGGAGCACGCTGCTATGGTGGAAGCGCCTATGGTCACTATGGGCAGGCTGAACACCAGCCACATCACGTTAAGGACGAAAACGTCCGTAAGTCGTGTCATGAACTTGTACAGCTTGCTGTCGGGACTGAAAAAACCTGCCATTGAAATTCTCCTTGAAACTTATGTTTCAATACTAATCCTCAATCAACCTATAGATAAATCCTCGGCTGAAATAAGCCCATTCTTCGTCAAGCTCCCTTGCTGGGCACCAAGCCCGCCTGCGGTCGCTTTCCTAGACTGGTCTTATTTCATCTGTCGGCTTTACCTATAGAACGATTAAGGATTAGTATAATACCATAATGCGGGGCGCAGGATATCTGCGCTCCGCATCACTTAATACTTGATTCTGTAAATGATCATCTTACTGCATCTTCAAGACCGCATCTGATAGATGCTTCGTTCTCGCACCATGCAAGGCACTCACCGTTGGGGTCGTACTCCTTGCACTTCTGAGTCATCTCGGCAACGATCTTGTCATACTCAGCGTCGTCCTTAGCGTAAACAGCCTGCCATGAGTAGTTTACGACGCACTTAGCTACCTGCTCCCAGATGATCTTGAGCTCATCGCTCTTGCTGGACTCGGTGTAGGAAGTTGCAAGGGAAACCTTGTGGTTGATGCTGTCCATATATTCCTGAGTATTGTACTTGCCTGTGAAGTCTCTCCAATCCTGGAGAATGCCGTACTTGGCATCGGTACGTCTGCTCTTCCAGTTCTCGCAGTTGTAGGTCTCGCCGTTGGAGTCAGGGTTGGAAGCGTCCTTTGACCAGGTGGTGTTGTTAGCCTGGAATGTGCCGTCGTTGAAGCTTCCGCCGCCCCATTCATCGGGCATCATAGTACCCTTTCTGTCCTTGTAAGCAGCTTCGCCAAGCTCGGTGAAGCAGGTGTTGCCCTCATCGTCATAGTACCAGCAGAGATCCTTGGGGCCCCACCAGTAGGTCATATAGCCCTCGGGAGTGCAGAGGTAGTTGATGATAGCCATGCAAAGCTCGGGATACTCGGTGTTAGCGCCGATAGTCCAGATTCTGTTGCCGCCCAGTACGTTCATGCCGTAGCAGAGAGGAGTTGCATCAGCGGGAACTACGGGGTACATAGCGGAATCGGACTGGAGGTGCTCTTCGATGTTGTAAAGAGCGGAGCCTGCGTAGTCGAAGATAGAGTAGAATACGCCGCCTGCCTGAACCTTTTCGCTCATCTCGTTATAGGTCTGGGTCATGGAGTTGGGGTCGATAAGACCTGCCTGATAAAGCTTGTTGAAGAACTTGAGGGCGGTGAGGTAAGGGCCGTTCTCCTCGAGAGCGTCATGATATGTGCCGTTCTCAACATCGTAGAGACCGAAGCCCATCTCGTCATAGCCCCAGTAGCAGGTAGCAAATGCCTTGATGTACATTACCATGTTGCCGTCCCAGTCGGGCCAGAGGGACATTGCATATGTCTCGTTGCCGTTCTCGTCCTTGGGGCAGATCTCCTTCATGCTTACGAACAGGTTGTAGAGATCGTCCATATTGTTAAGCTCGGGATATCCCAGCTGCTTGTAAAGATCCCAGCGGAGGTCCATGGTGTAGAAGAATGCTTCATGATCCTCGGGAGAGGTTGCAACGTTGTGGCCGAAGCCGAAGAGCTTGTTGCCTGCGCCGAATGAATCATTGAACTGCATATTGTTCTCGATAGCGTAGGGCATATTCTCCTTGATGTAGGAGCCGTAGTCGGTGAGGATATCGTCCTCGTTCCAGTCGAAGAGGAGGCCGCCCTTTGCAGCTCTCTGGTAGTTATCGCCGTTGGAACCGAAGATAACGATGTCTCCCAGATTGCCTGATTCCATTCTGGTATCGAACATACCGTCGGACTCGGGGATAATGGTCATCTCAACATTGAATTCACGCTTCATTACCTCGGCAAACCAGCCTGTGAGCTTGCCTGAGTAGTTTGCCAGCTGGCTGTAAACGGTGAGCTGGATAGTCTCATCGCCATACAGGTCGGAGAGACTGTTTCCGCCCTCGGAGCTGTCAGCTGAGGTATCTGCGCTGTCGTCGGAACCGTCTGCTGCATCGGTATCGGCGCCGTCAGCAGCTACTGATGTTGCATCGGGCATTTCGGGTGTGGCTGCACCGCCGCAGGCTGTAAGTGAGCCTGCCATTGCAAGAGCGAGAACTCCTGCCAGGAATTTTTTCATCTTCATTTTGGGAGATCGATCCTTTCTGAATAATTTTTTTATTGAAACTGATTATGTTTGCTGTTAACCCTTTACTGCGCCAAGCATAAGACCCTTTTCAAAGTATCTCTGCATGAACGGATATACGCACAGGATAGGGATTATCGTTACCATTGAAATGGTGTACTGCAGTATCTTCGTGTTGAAGGAGCTTGCCAGCGCCGATGCGTCGGAGCTGCTGGTACCCGATGCGACCACCGCACCGAGGTTGGAGCTTTGGTTCAGGTAGATGTACAGTCTGTGCTGGAGGGTGTAGAGTGCAGGAGAGTTTGCGTTGAGGATAAGCGAATCCTGGAAAGAGTTCCAGTGGCCTACTGCGCCGAATATGGCAATAGTTGCAAGTATGGGCTTGCTAAGCGGCCAGATTATCTTCCGATAGATCATCCAGTAGCTTGCGCCGTCCATAAATGCGCTTTCCTCTATCTCTGCGGGTATGGACTCGATGTAGGTCTTTACAAGAATGATGTTGTAGGGTGAAACGATACCGGGGATTATGTAAGCCGCAAAGGTATCGGTAAGACCAAGCATGGACATATTCAGATACCAGGGGATAAGACCTGCGTTAAAGTACATTGTTACAACAAGGAAGCGGTACCAGAACTGTCTGTGCCACATTTCCTTTTTGGTAACAAGGTAGCCTGCCAGTGAGGATACGAATACCATCAGCGCAGTACCGATAACGGTTCTGAGAACTGTTACCAAAACTGATTTCCACAGGTCGCCTACAGCGCCCATGGAGATGTAGTTCTGAATGGTAAGCTCCTTGGGGATAAGGGTGATTGCCCCTCTGGTTACAAGCTCGGGGTTGGAGATGGTGTTGATGAAAATGTAGTAAAAGGGGAATATGCAGCTCAGTGTGAAAAGTCCGAAGAACAGATAGTTCAGAATGTTGAATATGATGTCGCCTGCGGTGAGCTTGATGTGGGAATGCTCGCCCACCTCACGGATACCCTTGCTGTCGTTGGGGAAGCTGCTGTTAACAGCGGTATTTTCTGCCATGACTTTCCCTCCTTTACACAATGCTCTCGCCACGGATAAGCTTTGAAACTCCGTTTGCGGCGAAGAGAAGAATTACGCTGACGATGGACTTGACCATACCGATAACTGTTGACAGAGGGATAAGTCCCTTGCCGATACCAAGGTTATAAACGTAAAGGTCAAGCACCTGGATCTTTTCCCAGTTCATTGCGTTGGAGAATACCATATACTGCTCCATGCCGTTTGAAAGGATATTTGCGATGGACATAAGCAGGAGAACGCAGAAAGTAGGGATAAGCTCTGGGATAGTTATGTACCACATCTTTGCAAATCGGCCTGCGCCGTCAACGGTGGCAGCCTCGTAAAGGCCCTGGTCGATGCCCGAAATGGCTGCGATGTAGATGATCGCACTCCAGCCGGTGCCCTTCCAGATGCCCCATGCAAGCATTTTCAGCCACATATGGCCGGAGGACATAAGGTAATTTGTGGTAACAAGCTGATCGGAGCCTGAAACGCTGTTTATCATTGTGTTGATAAAGCCGTCGGTGGAGAAGATAGCCAGTGCGATAGCGTAAACGATTACCCAGCTGATGAAGTTGGGTATGGTGGTAAAGGTCTGGACAAGTCTTCTGAAACGGTTGTTCTTTATCTCGGAAAGGAACACTGCGAATACCATAGGCACCCAGCTGGTGGCAATTCCGAGGCCGCTCATTGCAAGAGTGTTCTTGAGAACGTTCACGATATCGTTTCTTGTGGCGCTGTTCTGGAAAAGCGAGGTGAACCACTTGAAGCCCACGAACTTATCCATGGTCAGGTCCTCACCTGCATTGTAGTTGAAGAATGCGTATCTCCAGCCGTAGAGAGGGAGATAGCTGAATACGAATGCCAGTGCGATGATGGGGAGCATCATAAGGAAAAGCCTGAACTTAGGTTCCATATCATAGTGCTCGCCCTTTTCCGCAGCGGGAACAAGGAACAGGTTAACTGCAGAGCATACGACAAGTGCGATTCCCAGACCCATGAAGATGTAGTTATTGTAGGGGAACATGGGCAGCACTCTGTCAAGCTTGTTGGCGCTTATTGCCTGATCGGCGATCTGATTGTAGAGGTTCTTGAACTGGAAAACAGCTCCAAGCTCCAGGATACCTGCCGCAATGGTGACAAATGCGCCTGTTCTCTTGAGCTTTCTGTTTCCGAGGGACATACAGCCGCCTGCTGCCGCAAGCACCGCAGCCACAATGACTATCATTGCGCAGACATTAAGTGCATGGAATGTGGATTCCTGCACCCAGCCCTGTCTGAACGCACGGCCGAAGTTTGCAACTATTGACTTATAGGATATACCGCAGGAGAACAGTGAAAGATTCTTGTTTATCATTCCGCTGAGGCGTGCAGGGTTGAACGAGGGGAAAAACAGTGCGATTATGTTAATAACAACGGCGCATCGCAGTATCCAGTATATTTTGTCTGAGATCTTTTCTGCCAGCGTCTTTGGAGCTTCTTTTTTCTTTGGGTGAACGGGAATGTCACGAGTTTCGGTGCTGACGATGGTATCGGTTGTGCCGTCCGCCATTTGTTTATCAGTCCTTTCCTTTAATTTAACGCTCAAAAACATACTGCCGCACCTGCGGAGCGGCAGTATGTTTTCGTTTATTCCGCAGGTTCTTTATCAGGACTGCTTCTTCTTGATAACTACGAATACAACTGCACCGATAACTACAACTGCTACGATAACAATTACGATAACGACTGCGCTGCTGCCGCCGGACTCAGCGGGAGCCTCTGCCTGAACAGCCTCGGTCTCGGCAGCTGTTGTTTCCTCAGCAGTGGTCTCTGCCTCGGTCTCGGCTTCTGTTTCAGCCTCGGTCTCAGCTTCGGTAACTGCCTCAGTCTCCTCGGGAGCTGCTGCATCGGGGTTGTCATAGTTAAAGCCGGAAACTGTGAACTGGAGCTCGATGGAATCTGTAGGCATTACATAACCGAACATTCCCTCAGCACCGCCCAGCTCGTCATTCCAGATGTTGATAGCAAGCCACTTCATGTAGGATACAGCATCGGGATCCATGAAAGCTTCGTCAAAGGTGTACTTGGTCTGACCGTCAAGGATTACCTTGAAGTCAGTGATCTTTACCTGATCGTTGAGGGGGATATTGGTGGAAACGAAGAGGAGGTTAAAGGTCTCGTCGTCGCCGAAATCAAAATCGGTAACGGAAACGGAGTATGTGCCGTTGCCCTTTATCTTGGCATCGGTGAACTTGCCGCCCTTGTTGAGAGCTGTGGGGCCGTCCCAGCCTGTGAGCTGATCGAACCATACAGTTCCGTCATCGGCAGTTACGCCGTAGCCGTAGGTAGCGTCGTCATATGCGTTTCTGAAGGTGTAGCTTGCGGACTGAACGCCAAGGTAAGCGTCATACTCGCCGTCGGGGTCAAATGCGCCGTCGGAAGCACCCTCAACAGCGTCCTCAGCCTTGTCATAGTTGAAGCCTGAAACTGTGAACTGAAGCTCGATGGAATCGGAGGGCATTACATAACCGAACATTCCCTCAGCACCGCCCAGCTCGTCATTCCAGATGTTGATTGCGAGCCACTTCATATACTCAGCAGCATCGGGATCCATGAAAGCGTCATCAAAGGTGTACTTTGTCTGACCGTCCATGATCACCTTAACGTCAGTGATCTTGATCTGATCGTTGAGAGGGATATCGGTGGAAACGAACAGCAGATTAAGGGACTCGTCATCGCCGAAATCGAAATCGTTTACAGACACAGAATAAGTACCGTTTCCGGCTATCTCGGCATCAGTGAAATTGCCGCCCTTGTTGAGAGCTGTGGGGCCGTCCCAGCCTGTGAGCTGATCAAACCATACAGTTCCGTCATCGGCAGTTACGCCGTAGCCGTAGGTCGCATCGTCATAAGCGTTTCTGAAGGTGTAGCTTGCGGACTGCACGCCGATATATGCGTGATATGTGCCGTCAAGGTCAACCTCTGCCGCAGAAACGGGCAGTGCTGCAAAAGCTGTCATATTGACAGCAGCCAGTGCCGCAGCCGTTAAGGCTCCGATGAGTTTTGATTTCTTCATAATAACCTTCCTTTCCGGGCTTTGCTGACAAAGCCCTCTGAACAGCTCTCTCCTTAAAGCAGCTGCCCCTGTCCGTAATGTTATCGTTTACGGACGTAATTTCTCCCATAATTTCCCCATTCTCATGTGGTTATACACAAAAGAGAATATATTGGTACTTTTAATTTTAATACAAAATGACAAAAGTGTCAATTACTATTTTACACAAATAAAATCAAGCGGTTATGTAAACCTTTACAATAATATTCGTCAAATAAAATCATTTTATACAAAATGAAAAAAAAGCCTCCCGAAACGGAAGGCTTTTAAATGTACTTATCATTCCCTGAACTCAGCGGGAGTTATGAGCTTATGCCACATTTCATCCGCTGCGGATACACATTCACGGTATTTCTGCGGCAGTATGGCAGGCGGTATGCCGAGAGCTGCGGCAAATTCCGCTGCAGTCTTCATATCGGCTTTTTCATATGCGCATATCATCTTGTAAAGCATTCCCGCTCTGCCCTGACCCGAAATAAGGGAGGCGCACACAGTATCGGGCATTACCTCAGCCAACGGCTTGTGAAGAAGTCTGCCGAGCATTGAGACCGTTCCCATCGAAAATGCTTCTGACGATGTTATCGGCATACTGTCTGCAAATCCCGCCAGCTCCGAGCAGAGCATTCCCCTGAGAAGTGCGAATTTTATCAGCTCGCCGGGCATGGAACCGTCCTCAGCCTTGAAGCCAATGATATAAACGTATTTTCTCAGATTTTCCTCGCCCAGCTTTGCCGCTGCCTTGTCAGTGCCAACGGTGCGCACGTCGGAGGCAAAGTAAAGCGAATTTGCCAGAGCCTGTACCGCTTCCGATATCTCGGGATATCTGCCTATGATATTTGTAATGCTGACAATATCCGACCTGCCGCTGTAAAGCTCATTGAAAAGCTCGTTGAAGCCCTCACGCATGATGCCCTTTCTGCGCACAGCCGTAGGTATCTTGCCATAGATGTACATTCCCTGGTAATATGTGCAGCCGCAGAGCTTTGCCTTGGTATATGCCTCAGCGCATTCTATATTGTATGCGATTATTTTTTTATTGAAGGTTCGTGCCATTCGCAGGATATTTTCCAGCTCGGGAGATGTAAAATCCCTGAAATCCACCTTGATGTAGTCAAAGCTGTCCATAATGCCGAAATAACCCGAATCAACCTTAAAGCCGATGACAGCTATCTTATACCCTGCCTGGCGGTACTTCCTGATAAGATTGTGAGCGGAGCGGTCGTTGATGAGTGAGCCGTCTATCTGTATCACAAGCTTGTCTTTTCCGAAGCGTGCGGGGATATTTGCGGTCAGCATACTGCGGGTAAAGGTGATGTAGGCAGTCCTGCCGTCGGTGAATTTATCCAAGTTCAGCCGTGATATATTATCAGCGGCGGCGCTTTCGTAAAGCTCGTTCCTTTCTGCATTGGCTTTGGGATCGGCAAGTATTATCTCACAGCCCACGGTGTGCTGGAGCTTATCGGTAATAATTTGTCTGGCGATAAACGGGTCCATATGCGTTGCTCCTTAACGGATATAAATTTTACACATATTATACCACTTTGAGCCCAAAACTTCAACAGCAGAATGGTAGTATTTTGATGTGATTTTTGTGCAGTATCACTATTATATCAAGCGCTCGTTTTCCTTGACTATACGCTTTATTCTGTAAATGTGCTTCTTTCCCCTGTTCCTGCGGAAGCGGCGCTTATCCTCGTCTGTTATAGGCTGGGGAACGGATATGGATATATCCGTAACGATACCCGTGTCGGATACTCCCGCACCGCTGCCGATATCCTCCGCCGTGTCCTTATATGTGACCAGTGCAAAGCTGCCCAGCTTATTTGTACGGAATGAAAATGTATTTTCATCTGTCTCGCCCTCGATGACGGTGAGCGTGCCGTTATCCTCAAGGCGGACGCCTCTCAGCTCGTCAATGCGGCTGAGCATTTCCTCGGGCACTGGCAAAGTAACATCAGCGGAATACCCATCTGATATCTGCAGCTTTTCCCTTGTATCGTTCCTGTAAAGCTGTATTTTTACGGGGGATATGCACAGCTCGTCGGAATTTATGCCGTAGCTTTCAAAGGCAGCTTTTATATCGCTTTCCATTTTGTCGGAGCTTGTAAATCTTGCGGTAACGTCTGTTCTGAGCGAGCGGATATTCAGCGTAAGTCCGTAGGAAGCTTCATTTTCCGCCAGACCCTCCAGTGTAACTCTTGCGGCGATATCTTCGGGGGACATTGCAACAGGCTCCATGGTATTCATCTGCTCCGTAACAACGGAAGTCTCGGGCTGGGTGAGGGCGGCGGCATATGACGTGGGAACGGTCATAAAAACAAATGCAGAGGCCGTGGCAAATGCTATGAGCCGCTTTGAAAACGGCTTTTCATCTGCTTTCAGCTTCTCTGCTGCGTAAACGGCAGAATACACTCCGAAGCAGAATGGCTTTGCCCACTTATGGCGTGCGGCAAAAGCCACAGCTTTGTATGCTGTTTTTTCGGAAAGCATCATCATAGCCGTTCTTCCTTCTGATAAAATAGATACTATAATTATATCCCATATAAAAAAATCTGTCAAGACCTCATAATACTAACCTCTAATCAACCTACAGACAAATCCTCGGCTATAATAAATCCATTCGTCGTCAAGCTTCCTTGCAAGGCGGCAAGCCTTACTGCGGTCGCTTTCCTAGACTGGATTTATTCTATCTCTCGGCTTTGTCTATAGAACGATCAGAGCTTAGTATAAAAGATCTTGACAGATCAACATTTTAGCGCTTTATTTTAAAAATCATTCCATTGTTACATAAACTGTTGCTGCGCCTGTTACGGTGAATGTGTCGATAACAGTGTACTCAACGCCGTCAATAGTGAATTTCCACACATGGGAGTCGTTTTGCAGCGCTTCGATAGTTGAGAACGGTGCGCCTGTGGTTCCTATGAGCATATCGGAAGAAAAGATAAATTCTTCGCCTATGCGGACATCTTCTGTCCTGTAAAGGGTGCCGCCGTAATAAAATTCCAGCGTTACAAGGTCGCCCTTTTCGGTTATGGTCATATCTCCTGTGCAGACCGTATCGCTTGAAATCTCATTGCCGCTTTCGTCTATCCAGCTGTATCCCTCGGCAGGAGTAAGTCCGCCTGATGTCAGCGAGCCATAAATGCTTGCGCCCTCGCCTACCCTTATGGTGCCCGTTGTGCCGTCGGCACGGGTATAGGTGACGGTATGGAAGATGACCTCGCTCTTGGGCATTTCGATGATATTCATATCCGAGTTTACCTGAGTTGCCGATGTGACTTTCGTAGGAACATCGCCCTCATAATATGCCCACACATTGTTTGTCGGGTCGGAAAGCTGTGGGAGCTGAGGCAGGTCGCCGATAGTTTTGCCCGTCGGGAATCGTTTGGTGACTATTGTGTCGTCGGCGCTTTTGAATGTCACGAGATAGTTATAGGTGTATATAGCATCAACACCATATGCGGCGTCATTTTCGGTAAAGGGAACGGCATCTCCATAGTAGTCATAAACAAATCCGCTGTAGCTTGCAGGAAGAATAGTTCCTAAATATCCGGGCTGAACTTCCGAAATAGTTTCGGTAGTCATATTTGTCAGCAGATAGAAGCTGCCGCCTGCGGTGTAGCCGTTGACATCATCGCCGATGTAATAGGTTATCTGCTGCTTTTCGACCGCCTGAACCTCGTAACTGCTGTCAATATCCTTAGTTACAACATGGCCGTCGTTTACCTTTACCATACCGCTGTTTGACGATGCAGTCCATGCGTTGTAGCGGGTGATCCATGTGTATTTAAGGTCAAGCTCATTGCCCACATCGGGATCGTCCAGAACGTCAAGGAGCTTTTCGCCGTTGTCTGCATAGGTCTCGGAATAGGTTCTTTCCTTATCCATATAGTTTACGGTAAATTCCTTCTGAGCATATTCTGCGGTAACGGTGATGTCGCCTGTTACCTTCGCATTATCGGTAAGGGGTGAGCCGTCAACTGTCCATGCTGCGTGGTAGCCCTTCTTTTCGGGGATAGTGGGTAGAATGTCGCTGAGAAGAGTGCCGTACTTGGCAGTCTTTGTATCCTGCTCAGTTCCGATTATAATGGTAACTGTATAGGTCTTGGGGGTGTATTTTGCGGTAACGGTCATATTACCCGTAACCTTTGCTGTGGAGGATATTGCCGCACCGTTTATTGTCCATATGCCGTCATGGCCTGTTTTAGCAGGTACAGCGGGGAGAACATCGGAAAGGGAATCACCGTACTTTGCGGTCATTGTGGTTGTGGTTCCCTCAACGTTCATTGTAATGGTATATTCCTTTGCGGTGTAGGAAGCATATACGGACATATCAGATGTAACCACAGTGGCTGCTGTGAACCGAGTGTTCTTGCCCGATACCAGCCATACGCCTGTGTAGCCTGTTTTTGCAGGCACCTGCGGGAAGTTTGAAACTGTATCGCCCGACTCAACGTCACGGGTGTAAAGGACTGTGCCATTGTCGGAAAGGAATGTTACAGTAAATACCTCAGGCTCCTTATCGGTGACTGCGGTGGTAGTTGTGGTGGGATTTGTGGTTGCCGAAGTCTGAGAGGCTGTGCCTGTGGGACGTGTTGTTACCAGAGGAGAAAATCCCGAACCTGTGGGGTCTGTGGGAGCGGTAACGTTGGGATTTGTCACATCAGGAGAGGTCTGTGTACCCTGACCTGTGGTGCGGGGCGAGGTCTCTCTTCTGCTTGTTCCCGATGTATCGGAATTTGCGGGAGCGGTCACTCCTGTGCCCGATACAAAGTTTGAAGCGCTTGTACCCGAGGCATTTGTTCCCGTTCCGTTTGCTCCGTTTGAAGAATCGCCTGTACCGAATGTGCTTTCAGCTGCCGATGCCTGAGCGGGAACTTCCGCCGAAGTGGCTGTTGTGCCTGCTGTGGTGCTTTCGGTAAATGCCGGAGCAGTGTAGTTGTCGGAATTTATAGGCTCCCTTGGAGCTGTAGATGCTGAAGTCTGTGCAGGCTTTGCAGTCTGAGCGGGAGCAGCTGTCTGGGCTGCACTTGTGCCCGAGCCGCCTGCCATTACCTTATAGGAGGTGGCAGCAGTAGTTACGTCATTTTCTGTCTCTGCGCCTGTGAGCTTTTCGATTATAGCGTCCTTTATCCGGAAAAGTCCGCTGTTGTTGGAGCTTACCACACGCTCCTTGATGGAAGCGGCAAGGAAATCGTATTCCGAGTCAAATACAGCTTCGGAGATATCCACCTTTCTGTAGCCGCCCTCAGCCTCGGGGTCACGGATAACGAAATATGAGTGACCGTCAATATCGGGAGAGTTGTGGGTATTCTCGTTCGGCTCAGTTATGATAAGCACGCTTTTGCCCTCGCCTACCATTACCTCTTCCCCGGGAGTGCCGTCCTCGCTTATCAGGCGGACAGCCACCTTGCCGTGGAATGTATCAAGCTCGATGATATACCTGTCGCCGTCCTTGGTGACGGTAACACTGTAGCTGGTTCCTCTTACTGCCATGGTCGCCTTGGGGGCGTTTACATCATAGGAGGAATTTTCCGACAGAGCGGAGGTTATCTCGTTAAGTATTGCGCCCTCTCTGAGATTAAGGGTAGTTCTGCTGTCCTTCTCATTGCCTGCGGCAACAAGCTCCAGCACTGTTCCCGCATCAAGGAGCACATATTTATCGCTGTCAAGTGAAATGCGCATATTGCTGTTGTCATCTACCGAAACAACGTCACCGCTTTCCAGGTTCATTCCCACATAAGCGTCAAGGTCGCCTGCGCTTTCTCTTGTTACCGATGCAGTACCCATAAGCTCGAATACTTTAAGCACTCTGTATGAGTCCTGCCTTGTGAGAAGCACACCTGCAACAATGCCCGCAGCAACAACTGCCGCCGCAACGGCTGTAATTATCACTTTGGCTTTAGATGTAAGTGTTTTCATATGATCACCTCGTTAATTAAAAATCAGCTTACCGCAAAATAAAAAAGGTACGCAGGCAAGCCGCAAAACAGGAATTCCTGCAAATGCAGCCCGACCGCCGTACCTTGAAAATTCATAGCTTAGGCTCGTGCTTTGCGCCACCGATTTTCATCGGTTTTGCCTTTTATTTGCTTATATGAATTATAACATATTATTTACATAAAATCAAGTGGGTTTGCCAAAATTGTTCAAAAAACTCACTTTTAACCAATTCTTAACGCAAATATTGTGCAGTATGTCTGTATCACAGCACTCCAAGCTTTTTCAGGTATTCGGCGGAACGCCTTTGTGTCTCGGGATATGAGGTCTCGATAAGCACGGTCTTATCGGAAAAATACTTAAAATAGTATTCTTTGAACCTTTGCCAGTCTATCTTGCCGTCGCCCACTGCAAGGTGCAGGTCGCTTTCAAGGTCATTGTCATTTATGTGCAGGTGCTTTACGTATGGAGCAAGCTCCGTTACCCACTGCCCTATATCGCATCTGCCGAAAACGCTGGCGTGGGCATAGTCAAAGCATACGCTGAAATTTTTGTGATGGCAGAGGCTTTTGGCAAGGCCGGCAAGCATTTTCGGGGAACTGTCGCACATATTTTCAAGATAGATGTTCAGCTGCGGGTACATGGGAAGTATCTCGTTCCAGAACTCCTCGTTATACCTGTGCCAGCTGTTCACATAAGCATCGGCTATAAAATAGGGGTTGTGGTTTGTGTGAAACACCACGCCTCTTGCGCCTATCTTCAAAGCGGTTTCAAGGCTCTGGATAATGCGCTTTCGGGATATCTCCCTGATGTATTTATCCTCGCTGAACACCAGCACGTCAAAAAAGTCGCCGTGGGAAGTGCAGTAGTCGGGAAGCCCCGCCGCTTTGTATTTTTCGATGATGCTTTCCGTAAGCTCAGTATCATCAAGCACCTTGGGCGAGTAAAAGTCGTTGAACTCAAAGCCGAAGCCGTATTCATGGGCAAGGGCAAGGCTCTCGTCCAGTTTGTCTATCCGTGGGATTATCATAAATCTGCTCATTGTGCGGACATTCCTTTCTGCTTGTCGGTCTTGATCTCACCTGTTATGCCTGTCAGCGAATATACGAACACGCCCTTTGATTTGCCCTTCAAAGGTATCTCGCCGATAGGCTCTGCGGTTATCCTGTCCTTTACCTCGTCATATACCGCCTGACTGATAAGCACCTGACCACGCTTGGCGTTTGATTCCAGACGGGCGGCGGTGTTTACGGTGTCGCCGATGGCGGTGTAGTCCATACGGAAATCGCAGCCGATATTGCCCACAACGGCGTTTCCGCAGTTGACGCCCACGCCGAAGCTTACGGATTTGCCGTACTTTTCCATAAATGTGCTTTCTATTGCATTTCCTCCGCTGACGATATCCCATGCGGTCTTTACGGCACGGAAGATATAGTCGTCAAGGTCAAAAGGAGCGTTGAACACTGCCATGGTGGCATCGCCGATGAACTTATCCAGCGTGCCGCCGTTGGCAAAAATTGAATTTGTGGTAAGGTTAAGGTAGCTGTTCAGGATATCCACCACCTGCTCAGGCTCAAGGCTTTCTGACATGGGTGTGAAGCCTCTGATATCAACGAAAAGCACTGCGATGTGCCTGTTTTCTCCGCCCAGCTTTATGTGGTATGAGCCTGACTTTGCTATCTCCTCAACCACCTGCGGAGCAACGTATTTCTTAAATGCGGCGGTTATCTTGCGCTTTTCAATAGCTTCCTCCGCATATTTTCTGCCAAGATTTACAAGGTAGCATATTACCATGAACAAAGGTGCATAAAGTATGGGTATGGTAAGGCCCGAGCCGTTCAGCATAACTCCAGCTGCGATATAGGCGGCCGTCATTACCATTATAATAGGTGTGGATATTTTCACCTTTGAATACTTTGAGATAAGATATGCCAGCACCGCCGCTGCTGACGCTGCCAGTGCGGATAATACACGGTTTGCGGGAACGGGGCATTTGCCGTCCAGAAGGCCTTGTATGATATTTGCGTGTATCTCCACTCCGAACATCTGGTCGGAGCTGTTGGGTACGGAGAACTGATCCTGAAGTCCCGAAGCATATGCTCCCACAAGAACTATGCAGTCGGTGAATATGCGTGGGTCAACGCTTCCGTCAAGTAGAGAGGACATGGAGATATGCTCATAATCTCCCGGGCGGCCTGCATAGCTTATCCACATTCTGCCGTTATCGTCAAGTGTGGGGGTGTTTGCCGCAGTGCCTGTGTTTTTGCAATAAAGATAGTAGGTCTCCGCCGCAAGGCTGCCGAAGCTCTCATCGCCGTACAGCTCGGGAGCGGACACGGTAAGGAATGCGGAGCGGACTATTCCGTCATCGTCAGGGGAAGCGTTCACAAAGCCTGTGATGCAGTCAGCCGCCTCAATGGGCTGCTCTATCTGCTCGATATGGAAGCGGTCGATGTAGGGCTTGCCGTTTTCGTCCGTCTTGTATGCGTTGGAGTAGCTTATGTATGAGCCTGCCACCACATGTCCGCTGTTACGGCAGGCTTCCGAAAGAGCCTTGTCGCCCTGGCTGTCCATATCGCCGAATATCATGATATCCATTGCCACCGCAGCGGGATATTCCCCCAGAGTGTTGATGATATCCGCATAAACGCCCCTTGACCATGTGCCGAAAGGACCGTATTCACGGAGAGCTTCATCATCAATGGCGATTATCTTTATTTTATTGTTTATGCCCCTGGGGGCCTGGTACAGCTTGTCTCTCAGCAGGCTGTCAAAGGAATAGAACACATCGTAAAATGAGGTGACGAACACCAGAGCGAAAACTACTGCGGCTTCAATGACTGCCGATACCTTGCTGTGGTTCTTCAAAGTATGCCACCCTTTCTTCTGATAGATAATATTTAATAATATTATAACACGTTAAATGCAATTTGTCACTATATTTCAAAAAAAATCGCCAAAAAGATATTTTTCTATTTACAAGCTGTTTTGAATGTGTTATAATAACATAAAAATCAGATATTGGAAGTGATAATATGGATAACGTAAACGAAGCTGTATCTTCGGATAAGCTGCTGGAGCAGATCTTTTCCATCACACAGAGCCTTTACACCGAGATGTCCCACCCCGATGACGACGCTTCAAATGACCATTCCGCTATTTTCCGCCTGCTGACGGATCTGGGCAGAACTCTCGTCAATGCCGACAGAGCAAGCTTCTGGAAATGGGATAAGCGTTCCCATGAGTTATGGACAACTGCCGCTGTGGGTACGGGCAGGATAACCATTCCCGAGGGCACAGGCCTTGTGGGCAAGGCTCTCGCAGAAAAGCGCACTATAGTGACCAACGACCCTTACAATCACCCTGATTTCAACTCAGATGTTGATAAGAAAACAGGATATGTTACAAAATCCATACTGGTAATGCCTATCTCCGACTGCAAGGGAGAGTTCATCGGCGCATATCAGGCTATAAACAAGCTGGATAATGACGGCAAGTTCGATGTTCAGGCAGATACAAAGCGTCTTTCACTGGCGGCATTCATCTGCGGCATTACTCTTGAATCGGAAACGTTCCTTGACGATTCCCAGCACGACAAGCTCACCGAGCTTAAAAACCGTATGGGCTTCTATAATGACTATAACAAGAATTATGTGAAGATACTTACCGACCCGGAAGCCGTAAGATGCGTTTCCCTTTTCATCTGCGACATAGATTTCTTTAAGAAAGTAAACGATACATACGGTCATAACGCAGGCGATGAGGTTCTGCGCCATGTGGCAGGCTATCTCAGAAGGAACGTGCGCATATGCGACGGCGTTTACCGCTGGGGCGGCGAGGAGTTCATCGTTATACTGCCCGATACAGGAGACGAAGAGGCGGCAGAGGCTGCCGAGAGGGTGCGTCAGGCAATAATGGATTCTGTCTGTCACTTTGAGGGCATGGACATAAAGGTGACCATGAGCTTCGGCGTAACTCAGCTTGACCCCATGAAGTCCATTGAGGACAATATCAAGACCGCTGACGAAAAGCTGTATAAGGCAAAGGAAAGCGGAAGAAATACTGTTATTCTTTAATAGTATCATAAGATATTTGAAAGGACTGCTGCAATCGTGGCAGTCTTTTTTTATTTGCAGTGGTACAAATAAAAAAACAGCACAAATAAGCACAAAGGAAAAGGTTTTATACTAATCTTCAATCGCTCTATAGGCAAAGCCGACAGATGAAATAAGACCAGTCAAGGAAAGCGACCGCAGGCGGGCTTGCCGCCCGGCAAGGGAGCTTGACGAAGAATGGGCTTATTTCAGCCGAGGATTTGTCTGTAGGTTGATTGAAGATTAGTATTAGGAAGTCCACATGAGGGCAGAGCCATCCGGTCGTCGCAGCCGCAGGCACGGGCAAACTATAATTCTGTTTTACCGATCCCACAAAACGCCCTCTCCCAATGTAATATTATTATGATTTTCCTGTGAAAAAGATTAAAATTTAATAAAATCATTGATTTTAGCATAAAACTATGATAATATAGTATTAAGGCAAAAGTCAGCCGACATAAACACCGGTACCGACAACGAAAGGAGTGAGCAGAGTAATGTACATCTTATGGATCATCGTGCTGATAACAGCAGTTCTGGCGGAAGCTGCAACCTGTGCCTTGGTCTCAGTATGGTTCGCACTGGGTGCACTGGCAGCCCTGATCGCAGTTGTCCTCGGAGCAGGCTTCGCAGTACAGCTGGCGGTATTCCTTGCCGTTTCTGTTATCACGCTGGCGGTCACAAGACCTGTTGTTAAAAAGATCATGCCCAAAAACACACCCACAAACGGCGAGCTTGACATCGGCAAAAAAGCAATAGTCATCGAAAAGATAGACCCCGAAGCAGGTACGGGCAGAGTACGCATCGAGGGCGTTGACTGGGGTGCAAAAACAGCCGACAGCTCAGTGATCGAAAAGGGCGAGACCGTGGTGGTAAAAGCCAAGGGCGCCGCATTCGTCACAGTCGCAAAAGAATAACCTAAACCAAAAGGAGAGCAGATATGGAATATTTAATTGCCATAATAATTTTTATCGTTGTAGTTATCATCATCTCGGGAATAAAGATTGTTCCCCAGGCTCAGGTGTACGTGGTTGAGCGTCTGGGCGCATTCTCGGGAGCACTTCACACAGGCCCCCACTACGTTATCCCCATCATCGACAAGGTGGTAAAGAAGGTCTCCATCAAGGAGCAGGTAGTTGACTTCAAGCCTCAGCCCGTTATCACCAAGGATAACGTTACAATGCAGATAGACACCGTCGTGTTCTTCACCGTTACCGACGCAAAGCTTTACACCTACGGCGTTGAAAGACCTCTTTCCGCTATCGAGAACCTTTCCGCAACCACACTCCGTAACATCATCGGCGAGATGGAGCTTGATGCTACACTCACCTCCAGAGATGTTATCAACACCAAGATAACCGCTATCCTCGACCAGGCTACCGACCGCTGGGGCATCAAGGTAAACAGAGTAGAGCTGAAGAATATCCTTCCTCCCCGTGAGATACAGGACGCAATGGAGAAGCAGATGAAGGCAGAGCGTGAGCGCCGTGAGAAGATCCTCCAGGCAGAGGGTGAAAAGAAGTCTCAGGTGCTTGTTGCAGAGGGTGAAAAGGAGTCCAAGATACTCCGTGCAGAGGCTGAAAAGCAGGCAGCTATCCTCCAGGCAGAGGCTCAGAAGCAGGCTATGATACTCCGTGCAGACGCTGTAAGACAGCAGAAGATACTCGAAGCAGAGGGTGAAGCTGAATCCATCAGAAACGTTCAGCAGGCTCTGGCTGATACTATCCGTCAGCTCAATGAAGCAAATCCTTCCCAGAGCGTTATCGCTATCAAGAGCCTGGAAGCCTTCCAGAAGGCAGCCGACGGCAAGGCAACAAAGATCATTATCCCCTCCGAGATACAGGGACTTGCAGGTCTTGCAACCTCTCTCAAGGAGCTTGTGGTAACAGATCAGAAGCCCGAAAGCAAGTAAAAACACTATCAAAAAAAGCGTGGCAGTTCATATGAGCTGTCACGCCTTTTTATTTATAATTATATAAATTCATATAAGTATGCCGTTGCAGTGGTCTGTCTCGTGCTGGATTATCTGGGCGGTAAAATCGGAAAAGGTCTTTATCCGCACCTGCATATCCTCGTTCTGATATTTCACCTTTATTTTCTTGTACCTTTTGCATTTTCTGGGGCCGCCAAGCAGAGAAAGGCAGCCCTCCTCAGTGTCGTATGGGTCGGACTGCTTTATTATTTCGGGGTTGAACATTATCATATATTCCCCGTCACTAACAAAGCAGATCATGCGCTTTTTCACGCCTATCATATTGGCAGCCATGCCCACGCACCGCTCCCTGTTGGCTTCCAGCGTGTCACGCAGGTCATTTGCTGTCTGTATATCGTTTCTGTCCGCCGTTTCCGACTTCTGAGCCAGAAATATGGGGTCGTGCATAAGTTCTTTTATCATAAAGCACCTCTCATATTATTTTATCGTGTCACCGAGCCTGTGATGTATTCATCAGTCTGAGCAAAATACCTTGTCCGCTCCCCCTCTTTAAGGTCAAATACAGTGCCTTCGGAGCTTTCGTCTCCCGCAAGATACAGCAGAGTGGGATACATATCATCATATGATACGGGAACGTCCGAAACATTCATTTTGTCAAAACTCTCTCCGCTGCGCTTTATCAGCAGGGTAGGATATTTACCCCAGTCGTTGTTTTTAAAGCCGTGGTCAGCCATGATGATTATGTCCGAATTGTCATAAACGCCGTTCTCACGAAGCTTTTCAAGATATACACAAAGTATCTTGTTGACAGCTTCCGCACACTCTTCCTCCGATACCTGTTCATCGCCGTGGTCGATAAGGTCCTTTGATGTAGTTCTTATGGGGTGAAGTCCGAACAGATATATGTACTTGAAGCATTTACTGTCGGTGTAAGTGACATCAGTTCCGATGGTGTTGTAAAAAGCCAGATTGTTATAGTCATAAACACGGTAATATGCGTCGGAGGAAGATGTCATTCTGTTGATGTCTGCGCCGCCAAGATGGAAAGGCTCTTTCAGTATCACAGGCATATATTTGTAAAAAGCAAGGCTGTATATGCACTTGTCCAGATTCATAAGATCCTTTGCACCAAAGCTGTATTCAACGCAGTTATCCGCATATTTCATAAATATATCATGGGAGAATATCTCCTTGGAAGCAAAGAGCTGCGTTATGTAGCCGTTTGAATCAAGGGTTCTAAACAAAGTGTCGTTGCTGAAATCCAGATCTGTATGACTGCCTGTGAATATGTTGGTTATGGACGGCGAGGAACCGCCGAATACTCCGATGGTGTTGCTGTAAAAGGTGAAATCCTTAAAGCCCTCCGCAGCCTGCGGGTCATTTTTCACCGCTTTCTCAAAGCAGAAAGAATCATATTCATCGGTGAGTATCAGGATAATGTTATGGTCAGTGGAAAACTCGTACTGGTCGTCCTGAGAAAGATAGTAGTCGTAATTATCCCCCGAAAGCATCTCGATAACTCTGCCGTCAACGTCATTTTCAGCCGCCTGCCAGCAGCCCAGGATAAGTACCAGCACTTCTATCGCCACAATAGCCAGCGACGATATATTCACAGCATTGGGGAAAATATCACGCTTAAATTTTTGTATCAGGTGCGGCACTGCGAGTATCACGAGCCAGATGAGCAGGTTTATTATGCAGCTCACCGCTCCCGCCCGCTGCTCGGTGCCGTCAAGCTGAGCGGAATTTATCTGCAGGAAATTTCCCTGTATGTAAAATGCCAGTCCCAGTCCCCAGACTACGCTTACCGCCGTGTAAAAATATTTTTCCTTAGTCTTGTAAAGCAGGAAAAACAGAATTGCAGTGACCGCAACGGTCAGCGGAGCAATGCCCCACAGCACATATTTCAGCGGAACGGAAATATCATTCATATTGCCCAGATATATCTCCAATGGGGCGAAAAACAGAATATTAAACGAAAAAAACAGCGCCGACGCAAAAGTGACAGTCTGTTTGGTGTTTTTTGATATAAGGCTATCCTCAGCCATAAGCTCACCTCCAAGTTGATAAGAACCATTATACCCCAAACGGCCGCAAAAAGCAAGTCCCTGCCCTTTTCATTCGTTATTGACAAATCCTGCGCACCATGGTATAATAAACTATATTATTATGCCGTCAGGAAAGAAACGAAAGGAAGTTATTACAATGCAGGATACAAGCACCTACGAATCCCCCTTCTGCACCAGATACGCAAGCAAGGAAATGCAGTATGTATTTTCAGCAGATAAAAAATTCACCACATGGAGACGTCTTTGGGTGGCTCTGGCAAGGGCTGAAATGAAGCTGGGTCTGAATGTTACTCAGGAGCAGGTAGATGAGCTGGAAGCAAACGTTGATAACATCGACTATGAGTGCGCAGCAGAGCGTGAGAAGCTCGTCCGCCACGACGTTATGGCTCATGTTTACACCTACGGAAAGGTTTGCCCCAAGGCAGCAGGCATCATTCACTTAGGCGCTACCTCCTGCTATGTTGGTGACAACACCGATATCATCGTTATGAGAGACGCTATGAACATCGTCCTCAAGAAGCTTGTTACCGTTATCTCCCAGCTTTCCGCATTTGCAGATAAGTACAAGGATATGCCCGCTCTGGCATACACCCACCTCCAGCCCGCACAGCTCACCACTGTGGGCAAGAGAGCTACTCTTTGGATAAATGAGCTGCTCATGGACCTTGACGAGCTTGAATACAGACTTAAGAACCTGAAGCTTCTCGGTTCCAAGGGAACCACAGGCACACAGGCTTCCTTCAAGGAGCTTTTCGAGGGCGACAGCACCAAGGTCAAGGAGCTTGAAAGAATGATCGCTGAGGAAATGGGCTTTGACGCTGTAGTTCCCGTTTCCGGTCAAACCTATTCCAGAAAGATAGACTCCCAGATAATCAGCACACTGGGCAACATTGCACAGTCTGCAATGAAGTTCGCAAACGATATGAGAATCCTCCAGAATTTCAAGGAGATGGAAGAGCCTTTCGAGAAGAACCAGATCGGTTCCTCCGCAATGCCTTATAAGAGAAACCCCATGCGCTGCGAGAGAATCACTGCGCTTGCAAGATATCTTATGATAGACACCCTTAACCCTGCATTCACCGCAGGTACACAGTGGTTCGAGAGAACTCTCGATGACTCAGCAAACAAGAGAATCTCCGTTGCAGAGGGATTCCTTGCAGCAGATGCTATCCTGAACATTATGATAAACGTAACCTCCGAGCTGGTAGTTTACCCCAAAGTGATCCGCCAGAGAATTATGAGAGAGCTTCCTTTCATGGCTTCCGAGAACATTATGATGGACGCTGTAAAGAGAGGCGGAAACCGTCAGGAGCTTCACGAGAAGATCCGTACCTACGCTATGGAAGCCGGCAAGCAGGTAAAGGAAGAGGGCCTGGAAAACGACCTTATCGAGCGTATCCTTGCCGATCCTTCCTTTGGTCTCAAGAGAGAGGATATCGAGGCTGTTCTGGTTCCCGAGAACTACACAGGCAGAAGCTCCGAGCAGGTTACAGAGTTCCTTGCTGAGTGCGTAAAGCCCGTACTTGACAAGTACAGCTCCATGACCCACGAGTCCGCTGAGATCAATGTCTGATCCGAAAAATACGATATATGACGATATAACGCAAAACGTCCGCACCAAATGATGCGGACGTTTTTATTTACATATTATCATGTCTATCTGCAAAAGCTCTTCTTCCGAAAAATCAGGCTTTTCGGTGCAGCGGGCATTTTCGGTTATCTGCTCGGGACAGCTTGCGCCGATTATCACCGTCGTGACCTCTTTGTGAGAGAGTATCCACGCCAGCGCCATCTGCGAAAGGGACTGTCCCCTTGCCTGAGCAATGCAGTTCAGCTGCCTGAGCTTTGATATCATCTTGTCATCAAGTTCCTCGCCTACCCATGTCTCACCCTTGCCCACCCTTGAATCAGCAGGAATGCCGTTCAGATACCTGTCGGAAAGGAAGCCTTGATAAAGGGGCGAAAAAACAGCCGTGCCAATGCCGATATCATCATTGACCCTCAGCACTTCTTCCGATTCCCTGTCAAGAACAGAAAAGGGCAGCTGATTTACAATAAACGGCGTGTGAAGCTCACGGAATATGGAAGCGATCTCCTCAGTCTGCCTGCCGTCATAGTTTGATATCCCCACATAAAGCGCCTTGCCGTCCTTTACCGCTTTGTCAAGAGCCAGCGCCGTCTCCTCTGCGGGAGTGTCAGGGTCGGCAATGTGGTGATAGAAAATATCCACATATTCAAGCCCCATTCTTTTAAGGCTGCCGTCCAGGGACGCAGTGAGATTTTTCGCCGAACCGTTCTTGTCGCCGTAAGGGCCGCTCCACATATAAAAGCCCGCCTTGGTGGAAATACACAGCTCATCACGATAGGCTCTCAGTCCTTTGTCAAGTATCCTGCCAAAATTCTCCTCAGCAGCCCCGTTGTCAGGGCTTCCGTAGCAGTTGGCCAGGTCAAAGCAGCATATACCGCAGTCAAAAGCGGTGTGAACCATCTTCTCCATGTTGTCAAATGGACTTTTTGAACCGAAATTCTTCCACAGCCCCAGCGACAAAGCGGACATTTTCAACCCGCTCTTCCCGCATCGGCGATATTCTGTTTTATCGTATCTTTTTTCGTTTGTGGTGTACATTAGCGCTCCATTCCCATAAATCATGTTTAACTTGCAAATAAGCCGACAGTTATGCTTTTAAAAGCTCTGTCGGCTTATGTACTATTTTTCCGTCAAAATCTCCACACTCTTCACCGCAATTTCCGTCCCCATCTCGCTGTCCGCAATCTTCTCCAGCACATCAATGCCCTCGAAAACCTGTCCGAAAACAGCATATTGACCAGCATAGTTGGGAACACCGCCATGCTCATAAAAAGCATGACGCACCTCGGGCATCTCGCCCTCCTCTGCGGAAAGATACTCCTTGTCCTCATCGGTGTACTGCACCGTGTTTATGAAAACAATGTCTCCCCCGTCAGTCATGCACAGCGCACCCTTAAAGGGCCATAGATTCTTGTGAAGCTCCGCCTTGTATGTGCCGTCTACCTCGGGAGCGTCAAGAGTAAATACGCTCTTCTGCTCGTAAAGCCCCGCTGTAAGCCCATTATATCCGCCGCTCTCGGCAGTGCTGACAAAAAGGCTCACCGCATTGGGCGCTTCATCGGGGTACAATACCGCCTTCATATCCCCCACGTCGGTGGATATGAGAGCCACCTGCGCCCCGTCGCCCACAGGCTCAAACTGGATAAGCTCAATGTTGTCGTAATTCTCCACAGGGTCGGGAGCCGCCTTGTTCATCTCCGTGAATGCGTTTATCAGCATAAATATGGTAATAGCTGCGATCACGAAGAAAAAGAACCCGAAAACATACTTTTTTCTTATCTTTATGGTCTTTGTCTGCATATCACACCATTACTTCTTGGTTATCTTAGTGCCCTGACGGGTCTCCTCGATAACATAGCCCAGCTCAGCTATCTTGTCTCTGAGAGAATCCGCAAGAGCAAAATCCTTTGCCTTTCTTGCTTCCTTTCTCTGCTCCGCAAGCGCCTTTATCTCCTCGGGGATATCATCATCGGCAGACTCATTCTTTGCGCTGAGCTTCTTTGCATGGTCGATAATTCCAAGGGAAAGTACCTTGTCAAACTCGCCGATAAGCGCAAGCTTTGTAGCCGCAGTGGTGTCAGCCTTGAGAACATCATAGACCGCAGTAACTGCCAGAGAGGTGTTCAGGTCATTGTCAAGAGCCGCAGTAAAGCCCTTCATCAGCTCGTCATAAGCTGCCTTGTCGATCTCGCCCTGAGTCTCGGCAAGAAGACGTGCCACCCTTGCTATCAGCTTGTCATATGCACCTGCCGCATTGTCAAGATTCTCGTAAGAGAATACCAGCGACTTGCGGTAATGGGACTGGAGGCAGAAGAATCTGTAAACCATAGGGTCATATCCCTTTTCTTTAAGCAGGGAAACGGTAAGAAACTCACCCTTGGACTTGCTCATCTTGCCGTGATTGGTGTTAAGATGATGAACATGGAACCAGTAGTTGCACCACTTGTGACCCAGATAAGCTTCACTCTGAGCTATCTCGTTGGTGTGGTGAGGGAATGCGTTGTCAATACCGCCGCAGTGAAGGTCAAGATATTCACCAAGATGCTTCATGCTGATGCAGGAGCATTCAATGTGCCAGCCGGGATATCCCACACCCCAGGGGCTTTCCCATTTAAGCTCCTGATCGTCAAACTTGGACTTTGTGAACCAGAGAACAAAGTCAGCCTTGTTTCTCTTGTTGCCGTCCTCGTCAACACCCTCACGGACAGCAACAGCCAGGTCTTCCTCGTTGAAGTCGCCGAAAACATAGTATTCCTTCAGCTTTGAGGTGTCGAAATAAATGTTTCCGCCTGCCTCATATGCGTAGCCCTTTTCAATAAGAGCGGAAATTACCTTTATAAAATCGGGAATGCAGTGAGTAGCAGGCTCAACCACATCGGGGGTCTTGATGTTTAGCTCTGCGCAGTCCGCAAAGAAAGCCTTGGTGTAAAAATCAGCTATCTCCATAACGGTCTTGTGCTCACGCTTTGCGCCCTTGAGCATCTTGTCATCGCCTGTGTCGCCGTCACTGGTAAGATGTCCGACATCGGTGATGTTCATAACTCTCTTAACGTCCAGACCTGTGAAGCGGAGGTACTTTTCAAGAACGTCCTCCATGATGTAGCTTCTCAGGTTGCCTATGTGCGCATAGTGATATACTGTAGGGCCGCAGGTGTACATGGAAACCTTGCCTGGGGTGTTGGGGATAAATTCTTCCTTTTTATGGCTCAGTGAATTATAGATCTGCATTTTTATTCTTCCTTTCAAATTACGTAATCGTCATAATCATCGCTTCTGAAACCGCAGCCGCAGTCCAGATTGGGTTCGTCCTTTGGAGCGGGAGTGATGCCCGCCTTCTTTTCCAGCTGGCTGAGACGAACGTCCATCTTGCACAGTTCCTGAGCAACAGGGTCGGGAATGTGTACCTGGTCAAGATCGGTGGTGGGTTTGCCGTTGCAGCGTGCTATCCTTGCGGGAACGCCGACAGCCGTGCAGTTGTCGGGAATGGCTTCCAGCACAACAGCATTTGCGGCTATCTTTACATTGTTGCCCACCTTAAAGGGGCCAAGCACCCTTGCGCCTGCGCCGACCATAACATTGTTGCCCAGTGTCGGGTGACGCTTTCCTCTGTCCTTGCCCGTACCGCCAAGGGTAACACCCTGGTATATAAGGCAGTTGTCGCCTATCTCGGTGGTCTCGCCGATAACAACGCCCATGCCGTGATCAATGAACAGACCCTTGCCTATCTTTGCGCCCGGGTGGATCTCAATGCCTGTGATAAACCTTGCCGCCTGAGATATAACTCTTGCGGTAAGGAACATTTTCTTCTTATAGAAATAATGGGATACACGGTAAGCCGCCACCGCATGAAGTCCCGAGTAAGTGAGGATTATCTCCACGGTGTTCTTAGCCGCAGGGTCTCTCTGCTTGACGGATTCGATGTCCGCCTTAAAATGCTTTATAAGCTCATCAAAACTGCTCATATCGTTCCTCCTGTAACCTGTAAAATGCAGGGATAATATTATTATATGAAGGCAAGCGTGCATATGATATGCCTGCAACAAAAAAGCCGCCTTCAGAAATATCTGAAGGCGGCGAAAAGCCACGGTCCCACTTCAATTCGGCAGCAAGCTGCCCTTATATACCGCCGAAGCGATATCATTCTGTAACGGGAACACCCGCAGCGGGATACACACTATAATTTGTTGTGATATAACACAACAAACGCTTCCCCCGCCAAGCTGACGAACGCACTTCACCGCCCGCACCTGCGCCCTCGCACCGAACGGACGCTCTCTGAAAAGTGACAAAACGGCTACTCTGAACGCTTAGCCTTTGAAATATTGATATTATTATACCACGTCCATCTTTAAAAAGCAATAGCAATTTTTTTAATTTTCCGCCTGCTTTTCAAATTTGTAGAGGCGAACGTCCATATAATGCTCTCTCTGCTGTGTGCAGTAAGTCGCCTTATATCCCGAGATATCCTCAAAATAGTCTATGATATAATCGTAGGTAAGGGCATTGGAATTTTCATCTGTTTTCTTTTCGGCGATCTTGTTGGTATCGAACAGAACATAAAAGTCCTCGCCGTTTTCATAAAGCTTTTTGTATTCATCTGCATGAGCCTCAAACTCGCAGTTAACATATGGGGTTATATAATCATTGTTCGTATCTGCAAGCATAGTGCAGTAACAGGGCAGGAAAATCGGGGAGCTTACCAGAACAACACAGTTCTGCCCCTTTACATAGCTGCTTACAGTGCCGTTTTCAGGCGAGTCGCTCAACACATATGTAGGCGTGATCCTTACATTCTGATAAACCAGCAGCGCCGCCAGAGCAACACATATAACAGGCGTGCATATCTTCTTTGAGATATGTGTTCCGATGACATATATCCAGCTGATAAAAACGCCTATGACCAGCGGCAGGAATATGTAAAAATAACGTACCGAGTCCAGCTCCAGGTCATAGATATATACCTTGCGGACAACTATCTCAAATACCAGCACAGATGCCGCAAATATCATTATGGGGCTGAGGTCTGCCTTTTTAAAGTTTGTCCATAAAGTACGCAGAGCATTTTTGCATTTTTCCGCAATGGGAATGAACCACTTTTCTTTTCTGCACACAAAGCACGCCGCAGCCAATACTACCAGTACGCACAGAATTATGGCAATGACATCTGCATAATAATTCATTTCAAAGAAATTCATTATGTAGCCGGTCATGTTCCTTACAATTACCCTGAGATACTGATATCTCTGTATAGCAGGGTCTATCTCGCCTGACCAGTGCATTTCCGTGGAGAACATATGGGCAATGGTCGCAGGGAATGCCGCAATGGAAAGTCCCACGCCCACAGCCGCAGAACCGCCGTATGCAAAGCAGTCCTTAACACGCTTTTTTATCAGCAGTACAACGCACTGAATGAGCGTGTACATAAACGCAAACACAAGGAAATTATGCTGAGTAAGCGCTCCGAGGAACGTCGTCAGTCCCACAAAAATAAACTGCTTCAGCGGGATTTTCCCCTCAGCCGTAAGTACGGTCTGGCTGAAATATGCGTACATCACCGCAAACATGGTGAGCATCATATACATTCGCAGGAAATACACATTGGACTGCCCGCCCAGCGAAAGCCCCCAGTAAATGCAGACAATGACACCCGCCAGCTGTGACTTTGCAAATCTTGAGAAAAACTTGTACAAAAATACCTGTGTCACCGCAAAGCAGAAAAGGTTTATCCCGAATGCCCACCACCAAGAGAACTGATCGGGAAAAAAGGAGCAGATGGTGTGAAGTACAGCGTAATACAGCGGCGGATGAGTGTCTGCCGCCTGATTTTTCCACACAGTATCATACGAAAATCTTGACTCTTCATTCGTCTCAATATAATACTTGAAGTCATTGCCCGTCATCCATACATTGTAGTTATCAGGCACCTGAAAAGCGCTTCCGTAAAGATATACCCTGTTCTGGCTGTTTGCCAGTCCATAGGAAAAATATTCGTCCTCATGGTGAGCTGTGTTGTTTACCGCAAAGCTCACTGACAGAAAAATGAGCTGTGCAATTACAACTATGATGAAGATTATGTTATATACCGAAAATTTCCGCTTCTTTAATGTCTCTTCCATATCCTCACCTTTTCTTCTTTGCGGAAAATCTGAGGCGGAACGCAGTGGTGATGCTGTCCTTTACAGTCCTGAGCACTCTCATCTTGCTTTCGCCCAGCTTGTTGTCATATCTCAGCTCAAATGGCACTTCGTCAAATTTTGCACCTACAAGAGAAAGCTTGTACAGCACTTCCATCATGCAGGAGAATGTTTTCATCTCAACAAACCTGTCGCCGTAAACCCCTCTTGCTTTTTTGATTATCTCATAGGTATATACTCTGTATCCGCAGGTGTAGTCCTTTACATTCTTAACATGGAGCACAGCAGTATAGAACACTCTTGCACCGTCACTGAGGAAAAGTCTTATTCCCGGAACGCCCTTTACCGAAGAGCTTTGACAGTATCTTGAAGCAATGACCACATCAGCGCCTGCCTTTATCTTTTCCACCATGGACTTGATGTAAACAGGGTCATGAGTGTTGTCGCCGTCCATAAGAACACAAAGATCGCCCTCGGAGCATTCCTTCTGGAACGCAGTGAACGCAGTGTTTACGCCGCCGCCAAGATTAAGGTTCTTTTCGTGCCTTATCACCTTTACATTATCGTACTTTTCGGCATAGCTGCTGATGATATCATATGTATTGTCTGTGCTGCGGTCATCAATTCCCACAACAGTCAGCTCATATCCCATACCTCTGAGCACCTCTGCCTGACCAAGCCACTTTTCTATAAGAGCGGCAATATTTTCCGACTCATTGTAGCAGGGAAGCATTGCATATATCTTATTCATCTGTATATCTCCTTTTATTTGTTATCCTTATTGTCCCTGGGAGTGACCTTTGCATACAGGAATTTTCTTACTCCGTAAAGCACAAAAAACGATACCGCCAACGAAGCGACCTTTGAAACCGTGTAGCCTATGCTCTTGCCCACAACGCCGTCAAGGAGCCTGCATACGCCCCATACAACACCGTTCTGAATGAACATACCCAGCAGGAACGTGGAAATATATATAACAACAGTCCTTATATCCACAGACCTGTTAAAAACCTTTTTGGTAACACATACATAATGTATAGCCGAGCCGATAAGGATACCTGCCGTGTTTGATATCACTTCCGACAGGTGCAGCAGATTTATGAGCAGCAGCCCTATGCACAGCTCAATAACTGCCGTTCCGCAGGAAATGATAAAATACTTTATCACCTGCAAATATTTTTCAATAAGCGATCTTATTTTTTCCATATCATTCCCCAGCCCCGAAACGCTCGCAGATAATATCCGCTATTCTCTTGGAGGCAAAGCCGTCACCGTAAGGATTGCTGCGGTTTATCATATCATTATATTCTTCCCTGTTGTTAAGAAGCTCCGTGCAGGCATTGTAGATATTTTCCTCAGATGTTCCGATAAGCTTCAGAACTCCTGCCTCCACGCCCTCCTGACGCTCTGTGGTATCTCTCAGCACAAGAACGGGCTTGTTGAGAGAGGGTGCTTCCTCCTGTATTCCACCGCTATCCGTAAGGATTATGTAGGACTTGTCCATGATATTGTGGAAATCTATGGCATTGAGAGGGTCACACAGCTTTATCCTGTCGCAGCTGCCCAGCTCTTCCCTGGCAATGCTCCTTACCGCAGGATTAAGATGAACGGGATAAATAGCCTTCACATCGGGATTTTCGTTCACCAGCCTGAGAATGGCACGGAATATCCTGCGCATAGGCTCGCCGATATTTTCACGTCTGTGCGCAGTGATAAGAAGTATCCTTGAATCGCCTGCCCAGTCCAGCAGCTCATGCCTGTAATCGGGGCTTACAGTTGTTTTCAGCGCATCAATGCCCGTGTTTCCCGTAACAAAGATGTTGGCCGGATCCTTTTTCTCATTAAGAAGATTCTGACGTGCAAACTCAGTGGGAGCAAAGTTCAGCTCGGATATAAGGCTTATAGCCTCACGGTTGAACTCCTCGGGATATGGCGAGAAAATATTGTAAGTCCTCAGTCCCGCTTCAACATGACCCACCTTTATGCCCGAATAGAAACAGGCAAGAGCAGTTACAAAAGCAGTGGAAGTATCGCCGTGAACAAGAACAAGGTCAGGCTTTTCCTTTGCAAGCACTTCCTTGATGGACGTAAGCACGGCAGTGGTTATATCAAAAAGGTCCTGACCCTTTTTCATTATCCCCAGGTCATATTCGGGAGTAATTTTGAAAATATCAAGCACCTGCCGGAGCATTTCCTTGTGCTGACCCGTAACGCATACCACTGTTTCAATATTTTTTCTTGATTTAAGTTCATTTACAAGGGGGCACATCTTTATAGCCTCAGGCCTTGTACCGAACACGCACATTACCTTCAAATCATTCACCCTTTACTGTATTACCGTTTATTTCCGTAAAATAACATTATGTAATTTCTTTAGTAAAATAAAGTTAATATAATTATATAGCATTACAACCGCTTTGTCAATGAATTTTTAAATCCGAGACCTATAACTTTACGCTCGCTGTTAAAGATACAGCACCCCATTATACACCTTTGATTTATATCACAGTCAACAACCCACCTGTTTATCCGCTTTGCACTTTTGTACACATTCCCCATAAATCCCCCGAAAATTTCTCCCCCGTATTTTCCCTGACGATTGACATAAGCGCCCAAAAATATTATAATAAATATGTATAATTTTTTAGCTCTTTTATCGGGCTGTGAAAGGAATGATCCTGACATGAAGGAACATAACTCACAGACATATCATAAGACCTGCGGATATGACAAAATAAAATCAATGATGAAGCTCCTCGCCTGCACGGTTTCTGCCGCACTCTGCCTGTCAATGAGCGCAGCAGCGTATGCCGAAGCAGATGTTGACGGTATCCAAACAACTATCGGGGAAGCAATATCCACCGAGGCAGCCGAATCTCCATACGACAGCGCATTGACAGACGATATCTATGCCTCGGCTACAGGAACACTGAACATCAGCGGCACGCAGAACTATACATATGCCTCACAGGTAATTACCCTGCTCAACGAGCAGCGTGTGAATAACGGCCTCTCCCCCCTCACCGCCGACAGCACCCTTACCGCTGCCGCAATGCAGAGAGCTGCCGAAACAGTCATATATTTCAGCCATACCCGTCCCAACGGAAGCCGCTGCTTCACCGCCTTTGACGGCGGCTGGAGAGGTGAGAACATCGCCGCAGGTCAGGCAGACCCCGACGAAGTAATAACAGGCTGGATGAACTCCACAGGTCACCGTGAAAATATCCTCAAAGCAAACTACACCAGCGTGGGCGTAGGCTGCTTCAATTATAAGGGCATCAACTTCTGGGTGCAGTGCTTCAGCGATATCACAGCCGACGGCGCCGTGAAAACGGGAACAGCGTCCGCCACAGCCGCCGTCAGCGCTTCAACGGACTATATAAATATGAGCGGCAAGCTGGCAGAAAACACCTTCTCTTCCGCTGGCGAGACCACAATATTCACCGTCAGCAACAATAACGTGGGCTGGACATATATAACCGCCACCGTTGACAGCTCCTCATTCAACTATTCATCAAGTTCCTCCGCCGCAAAGGTGGATTCAGCAGGAAATGTCACCGTAGCAGGCGGCGGAACAGCCATTATCACCGCAGCCACCAAAAAGGGAAGCCTTTCCGTTTCCGATACCCTTACCTCTACCGCTCCCAGCCTGACGCCCTCCATAACAAGCATAACCGCAGGCAGCGGCAAGGTCGATCTCAGCTGGAGCTCCGTTTCGGGCGCAGCAAACTACGCAGTTTATTACACCGCAAACGGAAAATGGTATAACGCAGGAACCACCACCGCCCTTAAAATGACCGTCAGCGGTCTTACAGGCGGCACAAGATACGGCTTTGCTGTCAAGGCATATTTAAACGGCACATGGACATCGGTCTCCTCCTCGGATATCGTCTATGCCACACCCACAGCCGCCGTTGAAAAGCCCAAGATAACCAAGGCAGAGGGTCAGGACGGTCAGGTCGCCCTCAACTGGACTGCCGTTTCGGGCGCAACAAATTACGCAGTTTATACTTATCTCAACGGCACATGGTCAGTCGCAGGCTACAGAACAGCCACAGGTATGTATGTAAGGAACCTTGCCAACGGCACAAAGTACGGCTTCGCAGTAAAAGCATACGTTAACGGCACCTGGTCATCGGTATCCTCTTCCGATATCGTATATGCCACACCCGTCAGCGCAGCAGCAAAGCCCGTTATCACCAAGGCTCAGGGTCAGAACGGTCGTGTAGCCCTTAACTGGACTGCCGTAAACGGTGCAACCAATTACGCAGTTTACACCTACCTTAACGGCAAGTGGTCAGTAGCAGGCTACAGAACCGCAACAGGTATGTACGTAACAGGTCTTACAAACGGCACAAAGTATGGCTTCGCAGTCAAGGCGTACGTAAACGGCGCATGGACAAACATCACAAGCGCCGATATCGTTTATGCAACTCCCACCGCCGCAAAGTCCGACCTTATGGATACCGATTTTGATGATTTCAGCTTTCTTGAAGAAAACGGCATTGATTTCGTTGACGTAGCTCCAACCGTAAGATGAAATATTGTATTATCTCCAACGGTCAACACGTAACACACAATTAACCATAAAACAAAATAACGGAACGTTTTTCTCAGGGTGAGTAAAAGCGTTCCGTTATTTTTGTTGTTCCATTTCATTCATAAGAGACGATATAAGCCTTTTATCACGCTCCGAAAGCCTGCTGTAAGCATTAAGAAGCTCCGACTGCTCCTTTGAAAGTGCCGGACACATTCCCATTTTATTGTCCGTTCTCTCCGCAATATAATCAAGGCTCACATTGTAATAATCCGCAAGCATTATCGCACGTTCAAAGGATATTTCGCTTTTTCCCTTTTCATAAACCGCATAATACTGATAACAGGTACCGAGATAATCTGCAATTTCCTTTTGTGTCTTGTCGCTGTCCTCCCTCAGGTCTTTTATTCTTTTATAAAATGCCATTTGCTTATCCTCTTTTTCATTGGTATTTGATATATTATAACATATTTCATGGATTATACTTGACAAATCCAATATATTACATTATAATATATTTAAATCCAATATATATATTGGGTATAGATATAACATAATTGAGAAAAATTTAGTTTCATAAAGCTATAACACAGAATCAAAAAATACAACCTTTTTTTCATTGTGATATAATGGCATTGAAAGCAGAAATTTCATTTTAGGATATGATTTCCAATAAAAAATTGGAAATTTATATACATTAAAACAAAAAGGATGGTTGATGAAAATGAAATTCAAAAAAATCGTATCTGTGCTTGCAGCTGCGGCTGTAGTCTCCTCCTGCATACCGTCGGCATATGCAGACGACCCGTCGCTTATTTTCCCCGATACGCTCTTAGGTGAATATACTGACAGTCTCTCATTCTCCGAAGCAGCCCCCACGGAAGATGAAACTGATACAGAGATTCCGGAAGCTAACTGGCATATGGGAAGTGAAACGGATTTATCAAGTTCAATATACCCAAATGATAGTGCTGCATTTATATATGAATATACAGGAACCAGTCCGTATTTACAGATTCCAACCACATTAAAAGGCTATAATGTAGGAATTATCGGTGCATCAGCATTTACCGACAAAACGCTGCTTTCAGGTGTAATATTTCCAAACACTGTAACAAGTATATATGATGGCAATGTAACTGAGGATGCTTCAGATTGCAGATATTGGCGTTATAAAACCGGTCCCGGTGCATTTAAAAACTGCACAAGCCTTTCCTATGTTAAGTTATCCTCAAACCTTACCAATATAGGAAATTATGCTTTTTACAACTGCTATTCCCTCAACAGCATAAGCATTCCGGGCAAAGTTACTCGTATAGGCTCTTATGCTTTCCAGAACTGCAGTGGCTTGCAAAGCCTCAGTATCCCCGACAACGTTACACAGGTCGAAGCATATGCCTTTGCCAACTGCTCGGGTATCCGCTCATTAAGGCTTTCAAATAATATGACTAAAATATCCTCTTCTGCATTCTACGGCTGCTCCGGTCTTACAAGCGTTACTATACCCTCACGAGTAACATCTATCGGCGATTATGCTTTTTCAAACTGCTATAATCTCAGCAGTATCACTATCCCCTCAAACGTTACATCAATAAGCGACACCGCATTTTCAAACTGCTATAATCTGACTATTTACTGCACACGAGGTTCGTATGCAGAGCGCTATGCAAGAAGCTACGGCATAAATTACAGATACATCGCCAAGCCCGTTATCACCAAAGCGCAGGGACAGAACGGTCAGGTAGCCCTGAACTGGACAGCTGTAAGCGGCGCAACAAATTATGCAGTTTATTACACCGTAGGCGGCAAATGGTATAACGCAGGCACAAGAACTACCAACGGAATGTATGTAAGAAACCTCCGCAACGGTACAAGATACGGCTTCGCAGTAAAGGCATACGTCAACGGCAGCTGGTCAGGAGTAACAAGCGCCGATATCGTGTATGCAACCCCGTCAGCAAGCGGCACAACCACCGCAAAGCCGAGAATAACAAAGGTAGTGCCCCAGAACGGACAGGTCGCTCTTAACTGGACAAATGTATCGGGCGCAACCCAGTATGCAGTATATTACACCGTAAACGGAAGATGGACACTGGCGGGCAAGAGAACGACCAACGGTATGTACGTAAGGAACCTCAGCAATTACGTAATGTACGGCTTTGCCGTTAAGGCTTATGTAAACGGCTCATGGACAAGCGTATCATCATCTGATATTGTTTACGCCGCTCCCACCGCTGCCAAGGGTGAGTATATAGAAAATGGCTTCAACGATCTCACCTACCTCGAAGAAAACGGCATTGATTTCGTTGACGTAGCCCCTACCGTAAGATAACATAGCCCCATCATCGGATACCGTCCAAAACGGTATCCGATTTTTTATTGATTGACAAAACCCCATAAACACTGTATAATTTAAATATGATGAAAAGCCGCCCTGCGGCGGTATAATTGTATAAGTTGAAAGGAATGTATAATAATGAAAGTTGTAGGCGTAATTCCCGCAAGATATAAGTCATCACGTTTCCCCGGCAAGCCCCTTGCCGATATATGCGGCAAGCCAATGATATGGTGGGTGCACCGCCAGCTGAGCATGGCAAAGGGCATCGACGAGGTATATGTTGCCACCGATGACGACAAGATTCGTGAGACCTGCGAGTCACTGGGCATCAAGGTTGTCATGACCTCCGACAGCTGCCCCACTCACCTTGAAAGACTTTATGAGTTCTCCACCAAGGTAGATGCGGATTTCTACATCAACGTAAACGGCGACGAACCCCTTATCGAGTCCAGCTGCATCGAGGACCTTATCCCCCATGACGTTGACCCCGACTCCAGCTATGTTGCAAACGGCATGATGATCCTCAGAGACCCCATCGACGCTATCGACAGCTCCAAGATAAAAATAGCCGTTGATATGATGGGCTACGGAATGTACATGGCAAGAAGCCCTATCCCCTTCCCCAAAGCAAAATCTACCTATCAGCTCAAAAAGTTCGTGGGCGTTCAGTGCTTCACCAAAAAGTCCCTTAAATTCGTAAACGACACCAAGCGTGGCGAGATCGAGAGCATTGAGGATATCGACGAATTCCGCTTCCTCGAAAACGGCCACAAGATAAAGTTCATTCTTACCGAAGCAACGACCCTTTCCGTTGATACCCACAAGGATCTCGACAAGGTAAACAAGATCATCGCCGAAAAGATAAATAACGGAGAAATTGTTTTATGATAAGTATTCTTGACTGCACCCTCCGTGACGGAGGCTACATCAATGATTTCAATTTTGGCAGGAAGTGTATCTCCGAGATAATCTCCAGTCTTGCACAGGCAAAGATAGAGATAATCGAGTGCGGCTTCCTGAAAAGCGGAGCAAATGACCCCGATAAGTCCCTTTTCGGCAGCGTCAGCGCCATTGCAATGCACCTGCCGGATAATAAGGACGGCACAATGTACGTGGCAATGATAGCCTACGGCGATATCCCTATCGAGGAAATAGAGCCGTATGACGGCACGTCCATCTCAGGCATACGTCTCACATTCCACGAGCAGGATATCGACAGAGCCTTTGACTTTGCAAACCGGCTCTCCGATAAGGGCTATAAGGTGTTCATTCAGCCCGTTGGAACCGCTACCTATACTGATAAAGCCCTCCTTGACCTTATCGAAAAGGTCAACACCATGCACCCCTTCGCATTCTATCTGGTGGATACACTGGGAACCATGTATAAGAACAACCTCCTGAGAATGTTCTATCTGGTGGATAATAACCTTGCACCCGATGTAAGAGTGGGCTTCCATTCCCATAATAACCTCCAGCTTTCATTCTCAAACGCACAGGAGCTTATCGGACTTAATTCCAAACGAAATATTATCATCGACTCCTCCGTGTTCGGCATGGGAAGAGGTGCGGGAAACCTCTGCACCGAGCTGCTGACCCAGTATATCAACGAAAACACCTGCGAAAAGTATGATATCATACCCATTCTGGAAATAATGGACGAGCATATCCTGCCCGTTTATTCAAGAAAAACATGGGGCTATTCCGCCCCCTATTACCTTGCCGCAGTAAACGGCTGCCACCCCAATTACGCTTCATACCTGATGAATAAGCAGTCCCTCTGCATTCGTGATATCAGCGCCATAATCAAAAGACTGCCCGCCGATAAAAAGCACCTTTACAATAAGGAGCTTATCACCGAGCTGTACCTTGATTATCAGGAGCACAACATCGACGACAGCAAGGCGATAGAAGAAATAGCAGCTCTCTGCAAGGGCAGGAAGATACTCATTCTTGCCCCCGGAAAAACTCTGCTTACCCATAAGGAACAGATACAGCAGTATATCGATGATAACTCCCCCATTATTTTCAGCATAAACCATATTCCCAGATATCACCGCTGCGACAGGGTTTTCGTCAGCAACCTGAAGCGTTTCAAGGGCATTGATGACGCAGTTTCCGCCATGGACGGACGTGTTATCCTCACTTCCAACATCGCCGCAGGCGGCAGCGTATGCACCGTAAACTACTCGGAATATCTTATCGACAACGACATCATCTCCGATAACTCAGGCCTCATGCTGCTGAATATCCTGAAAAAAGCAGGCGTGACCGAAGCCGCCCTTGCAGGCTATGACGGATTTGACGTTACCTCCGAAAAGAACTATTTCGATGAAAAAATGATGAGCGTGGACGATACTGAAAAGCACGTCCTCATGAACAGAGCCATCAGGGAATACCTTGCAAAGCTCCGCAGCTCAATGAAAATAAGCTTCATCACCCCCTCGCTGTACGAAGAGGAGACACCGGATGAATAACTATAAGCTCATCATATTCGACCTTGACGGCACACTTGCCGATACCTCTCCCGGAATACTCAACAGCATAAGATACGCCCAAAAAATGATGCACCTGCCCGAGATAACCTTGGAGCAGATGTATTCCCACGTAGGTCCACCCATGGACGAATCCTACGCACGCAATTTCGGACTTTCCGGCGACAGGCTCAGACAGGCGGTAGAATATCATAAGGAGTACGCCGTAAAACAAGGCTATAAGGAAATAGATCTGTACCCCCACATCACCGACCTGCTGGACAAGCTTAGGGCACAGGGCAAGCTCACCGCAGTAGCCACCCTGAAAGCCCACCAGACAGCAGTGAAAATATTCGATACATTCGGTCTCTCCGATAAGTTCGATATCGTAACGGGAGTGGATACCAAGGCTCCAAAAACCAAAGCCCAGCTTCTGGAGTACTGCCTTGAAAAGAGCGGCTGCGATAAGTCGCAAGCCGTGCTCATAGGCGACAGCAAATACGACGCCATAGGCGCAAAGGAAGCGGGCATCGACTTCATAGCCGTGACCTACGGCTTCGGCTTCAAAACCGTGGAAGATGCAAAAGAGTTTCCCTGCTGTGCAGTATGTGATGATGTAATGCAGATAGAAAAATTTCTTTGCGAATAATACTGATCACCAATAAAACTATAGACAAAAAATCATCGCATAATCCATATATGCAAGATCATGCTCGATTTTTTGTATAGTTTTTAATTGGTTCTTAGTATAAAACCGAAAGCAGTGCAGCAATCAAAGCCGCACTGCTTTTTTGCATCTCACCCATTATTGCCCATATAAGCACAAAAAAGCAGTGCCATTCCTGACACTGCTTTTCAGCTTATACTAATCTTTAATCGTTCTATAGACAAAGCCGACAGATGAAATAAGACCAGTCTAGGAAAGCGACTGCAGGCGGGCTTGTCGCCCGGCAAGGGAGCTTGACGAAGAATGGGCTTATTTCAGCCGAGGATTTGTCTATAGGTTGATTGAGGATTAGTATTATAACTTATCTCACTTGATAGCCTTGAAAGCTTCTTCAAGGTCAAAGATGATATCATCAATGTGCTCTGTACCAATGGAAAGTCTGATAGTGGTAGGCTTGATACCCTGCTCAGCAAGCTCTTCTTCGTTGAGCTGAGAGTGTGTGGTGGAAGCGGGGTGGATAGCAAGGCTCTTAACATCGGCAACGTTTGCCAGGAGGGAGAATACCTGAAGATTATCAATGAACTTCTTAGCATCGTCCTCAGTGCCCTTGATCTCAAAGGTGAAGATAGAGGCGCCGCCGTTGGGGAAGTACTTGTCATAAAGCTCCTTCTGCTTGCCTGTTGCAAGTGAGGGGTGATTTACCTTTGCTACCTGAGGATGAGCGTTCAGGTAATTTACTACCTTGATAGCGTTCTCAACGTGTCTCTCAACTCTCAGGGAGAGTGTCTCAAGACCCTGTAAGAACATAAATGCGTGGAAAGGAGAAAGGGTTGCGCCTGTATCTCTCAGGAGAATAGCTCTGATCTTTGTAACGAAAGCCGCAGCGCCTACTGCCTTGGTGAAGCTGATGCCGTGGTAGCTGGGGTTGGGTTCGGTGAGGGAGGGGAACTTTCCGCTCGCTTCCCAGTCGAACTTGCCGCTGTCAACGATAACGCCGCCGATAGCAGTGCCGTGGCCGCCGATGAACTTTGTTGCGGAATGAACTACGATATCTGCACCGTGCTCAATGGGACGGATAAGATAAGGAGTACCGAAGGTGTTGTCTATTACCAGAGGGATCTTGTGCTTGTGAGCGATCTCAGCGGTCTTTTCGATGTCGATAAGGTTAGCGTTGGGGTTGCCGAGGGTCTCAATGAAGATAGCCTTGGTATTGTCCCGGATAGCATTCTCGAATGCGCCCTCTTCATCGGGATCAACGAAAGTAGTGCTGATGCCGTACTCGGGAAGAGTGTGTTCGAGGAGGTTGTATGTACCGCCGTAAATGGTCTTGGCAGCAACGATGTGCTCGCCGGCCTTTGCCAGGTTCTGGATAGTGTAAGCGATAGCAGCTGCGCCGGAAGCTACTGCAAGAGCTGCAACACCGCCCTCAAGAGCAGCGATTCTCTGCTCGAAGATGTCCTGAGTGGGGTTGGTAAGTCTGCCGTAGATGTTGCCTGCGTCCTTGAGGCCGAAACGGTCTGCTGCGTGCTGGGAGTTATGGAAAACATAGGAAGAAGTAGCGTAGATAGGTACTGCTCTTGCGTCAGTAACGGGGTCTGCGTTCTCCTGTCCGATATGAAGCTGCTTGGTTTCAAACTTAAGATCTCTTCCTGCAAAATTACTCATTTTAAATATCTCCTTATAAATCAAGTTTCTGTGTATATCACACTGAATGTACGAATTTTCTTATTTAAAGCGCATATCAGCTGCACATTCGTATGGTACATCTGAGCGCCAGATACCTGATCTTCATGTTCTGTTTGCTCCTTATTTGCGGGAATTTACTCTAATCATATTTATCATAGCTGTATGGTATGAATTACTATGGCTATATAATACACCATAATTCCTACAATGTCAAGGGATATTATAAGATTTTGGCAATATAAACAAAAACAGGCAGATGATTTTAATACATCTGCCTGTTTTTGTTGAAAAAGGAACCTATAAAATCGAAAATAACGCCTTTTCCCTGGTGGTGTCTCCTTTGCATTCGGTACGGACATATATAATTGAAACGTTAGTTTGTCCGTACCAGCGCCTTACGGCGGAAACCAAATTCGACGTTCCTAATGGAACATCTCTTGGTTTCAAGCCGCCTGCATTTAATAGTTTTAAGACTATTTTAGAAATTATATTTGTTTGAGCGTTTTTTAACTTACAGTGCAGGCGGCTTTAGGATTTTTAAGTCGGCTATCAGGTCAATCATTCAAGCCGCTCGCAAACGGATTTCGCTGCTTGCGAGCAGCGACCAAATGGCTCTGCCCTTTGGAAACCCGCCACCTTTGAAAAGGTGGACTAAACTTTTTGCCTTGCTCTCATTTGTGCTGATTTTTTCATATTGTCCTATTATCTGATATTTTGGTCGTTATTCCGCCTTTTCCTCGATCTCCTCGTCCTTTGGCGGCTGAACTCTATCCATCTCAAACCAGAACGTACTTCCTATCCCCTCTTCCGACTTAACTCCGAACTGGAAGCCGTGAAGAATGAATATCTGCTTTACAATGGAAAGTCCCAGTCCCGTGCCTATTACCTCTCTCTTATGCTTTTCCGCACGGTAATAGCGGTCAAATATAAGCGGCATAAGCTCTTTGTCAATGCCGTCTCCCGTGTCTGTCACGGAAATGGTTATCTTCTTGGGCGTTGCGACCTCCATAACGTATATGGACTTCTCCTCGCCCGAGTAATTGACAGCGTTGTTTACAAGGTTGTATATTACCTGATCGAACTTGATAAGGTCAGCCTCTGCCCATGCGTCATCGTTCACCGAGATATAGAACTTGTAGCCGTCCCTCTCGGAAAGCAGCTTGTAGCGTGTCATTATCTCCCTGAGCCGTGAACCCACACAGAAAGGCTCCTTGTGAAGCTCAGATGTGCCGTTCTCCAGCTTGGTAAGATCCATTATGTCGTTTACCAGCGCCGCCAGACGGTCGCTCTCCTCAATGATTATCTCCAGATGCTCGTTTCTCTTCTCAGGGTCATCGCCCGAAAGGTCACGTATCATCTCCGCATACGCCTTTACCATTGTAAGAGGTGTGCGCAGGTCATGGGATATGTTCGCCATAAGGTCACGGCGCATGGTATCCACCTTGGTTATCTCCTTGGAAGCATAGTTCAGCGTGTCCGCCAGCTGCTCCGTCTCGGTGTATCCCCTGCCGTTAAACTTTACGTTATAGTCGCCCTGCGCCAGCTTCTCGGCGGAAAGGGTTATCCTTGTGATAGGCGTAGCAATGAGCCTTGACAGGAATATTGATATGCCGAAACCCAGCGCCAGCATTGCAAGGCTCACCTGAAGCATCTGCACCCTGAGGATCGAAACGGTGGAGTCCAACGGCTCCAGCGATGTGTTCAGGAAAAGGTAGCCCGACGGCTGCTCCTTTGTACCTATGAGCATCACAAAGATGAGCATATCCGTGTTGAACTGGTTGTTTTTGGTCTCGGCATAATAAATGCCCGTAGCGCTGTTGAGCGCCTTTTCACGGTACTTATACAGGTTCTGATAGTTTACCGAGCCATGCACAAGGCAGTTTTTCGCCATAGTGTCATAGGAATACACATTCAGCCCGTACCTGTCCTGGATAAGCACGCACATATCATTGTCATGGGCGATACGGTCAAGAGTGCTTGTGGTAAAGCCCTCTTCGCTCCACTGGGTAAGAATGTAGTTTGCTATGGAGGTGATATCATTGGTCTTCTGAGTGCGGTAAGTAGCCTCCAGCGATACCGTAAATGATATCCATATAAGCATCAGGATACTTGTGATGAATATGGCAAAATATATCCATACCGTAAATCTGACACTGCGGAAAAGCCTGCTCAGGCTGTTCATCCCTTTTTCCCTGCGGCTTTCCTTTTTTTCCTTATTCACGTCCCGCATCGAACTTGTAACCCATTCCTCTCAGTGTAACGATGAACTTGCGGTAATCGCCCAGCGAGTTTCTCAGCATCTTGATGTGCGTGTCAACGGTGCGGTCATCGCCGTAAAAGTCATAGCCCCAGACCTCTTCCAGCAGCTTTTCACGGGAAAGCGCAATGCCCTTGTTGCGCACAAGGTAGAACAGCAGGTCATACTCCTTGGGAGTGAGGGAAACGGGCTTGCCGTCAACGAACACCTCACGGCCTGACATATTTATCTCCAGCCCCTCGAATTTCAGCACATTATTATCACCCACAGGCGCAGGAGCGGCGCTTCTCTTCATTACCGCACGGATACGTGCCAGCAGCTCCTTGGGAGAAAATGGCTTGGTAACGTAGTCATCAACGCCCAGCTCAAAGCCGAAAAGCTTGTCATACTCCTCGCCCCTTGCGGAAAGCATGATAACGGGTATCTGCTTGGTCTTGCGAATCTCTCTTACAGCGGAGTAGCCGTCAAGCTTAGGCATCATGATGTCCATGATTATAAGGTCAAAGTCCTGAGTGCGGCACATTTCCACAGCCTGCATACCGTCCTCCGCCTCAAAGGTCTCAAAGCCGTCAAACTTAGCGTATTCTTTTATAACATTGCGGATATTCTTTTCATCATCAACAATAAGAATTTTTTTGCCCTCCATAATTACCGTTCCTTTCTGTATTTAAGTTGTCGGTATAACCATAATAACATATAAATGTGACATTTTTGTGAAAATCAGGCGTGCAGCATGAAATATTGCAATCAGCGGCATATTCCGAGCTTTTCTTTCAAAAATATAGTATATCCGCCCCAAACCCGCAAATATTAACATTCTGTAAATCATAAAAAAAGTGCTTGACAAAATCCGACTAAGGTGATATACTGTAATAGTCGCTTGAATGAGTAACACGAACGAAAGTTCAAGCTGGTGTAGCTCAGTTGGTAGAGCAGCTGATTTGTAATCAGCAGGTCGGGGGTTCAAGTCCGTCCACCAGCTCCATATGGAAGAGTTCCCGAGTGGCCAAAGGGGGCAGACTGTAAATCTGTTGCTTCGGCTTCGGTGGTTCGAATCCACCCTCTTCCACCAGTAAAAATTGCCTTGCAGGATTTCCTGCAAGGCTTTTTTATGCCGTGACGCATTTGTATGGGTTAAATATAAAAATGTTAATCTGTTCAAATTTATCTGGCACTATGACCATATCAGTTTAAGTTATTTTGTACGCAGTATTTTGAAATTATTGCAGAGTATGTTCAATTTGCAGGATATCAGGAAAAGAAATTCAAAAAGGACATACTGAAAGGAAAGATTATTATGGTAAGAAACGATCTGCGCAACATCGCCATCATCGCCCACGTTGACCACGGCAAGACCACCCTCGTTGATGAAATGCTCAAGCAGGGCGGCGCATTCAGAGAAAATCAGGAAGTTGAAGACAGAGTAATGGATTCCAACGACATCGAGCGTGAAAGAGGAATCACAATTCTCGCAAAGAATACCTCCGTTAAGTATAACGGCGTTAAGATCAATATCATAGACACCCCGGGCCATGCCGATTTCGGCGGCGAGGTAGAGCGTGTGCTCAAAATGGTTGACGGCGTTCTCCTGCTGGTAGATGCAGCCGAAGGCCCCATGCCTCAGACCCGTTTCGTGCTTTCCAAGGCACTGGAGCTTGGCCATAAAATAATCATCGTCGTAAATAAGATCGACCGTCCCGATGCACGTCTCGACGAGATCGGCGACGAGGTGCTGGAGCTTCTCCTTGACCTGGACGCAAGCGACGAGCAGCTCGAAAGCCCTATCCTCTTCTGCTCAGGCCGTGCAGGCACCTGCTCCCTCAGCCAGTATGAGGCAGGCACAGACCTGAAGCCCCTTTTCGATACTATCCTCGACTATATCCCCGCACCCGAGGGCGACGAGAACGGCCCCATGCAGATGCTCATCTCCTCTATCGACTATAACGATTATGTGGGCAGAACAGGTATCGGCCGTGTTGAAAGAGGCGTTATCAAGGTAAATCAGCCCGTTATCGTCGGCGATTACCACGAAACAAAGAAGCCTTATAACAGCAAGATCGTTACCATAAGCCAGATCGAGGGTCTGGGCAAGGCAAACGTTGACGAGGCAAAGGTGGGCGATATCGTATGGATATCCGGTATCGAGAACATCACCATCGGCGATACACTCTGCGCAGCAGATAACTACGAGCCCCTGCCTTTCGTAAAAATTTCCGAGCCTACCGTTGAGATGACCTTCTCCGTAAACGACAGCCCCTTTGCAGGCAGAGAGGGCAAGTTCGTTACCTCCCGTCAGCTCCGTGAAAGACTGTTCAAGGAAGTCCTCCGTGACGTTTCCCTCCGTGTCTCCGAGACCGAGAGCACCGACGCTTTCAGAGTATGCGGCAGAGGTGAGATGCACCTTTCTATCCTTATCGAAAATATGCGCCGTGAGGGCTATGAGCTGGGCGTTTCCACTCCTAAGGTGCTGATGAAGGAGATCGACGGCGTCCTCTGCGAGCCTATGGAGCGCCTTGTAATCGACGTTCCCGAGGACTGCACAGGCCCCGTAATGGAAAAGATGGGCACAAGAAAGGGCGAGCTTCAGTCCATGCACCCCCAGGGCAGCCGTATGAGACTTGAATTTATAATCCCCGCAAGAGGACTTTTCGGCTACAAGAGCGAATTTCTCACCGATACCAGGGGCGAGGGCGTAATGAGCAGCATCTTCGAGAACTATCAGCCATATAAGGGCGATATCCCCAGAAGAAATACAGGCTCCCTTATCTCCTTTGAAACAGGCGAGGCAGTTACCTACGGTCTGTACAACGCACAGGAGAGAGGTTCCCTGTTTATCGGCGCAGGCACACCCGTTTACGAGGGAATGGTAGTAGGCGCATCTCCCAAGGTGGAGGATCTTGTAGTTAACGTCTGCAAGAAGAAGCACCTGACCAATACCCGTGCCAGCGGCTCCGATGATGCACTGAGACTTGTACCTCCCAGAAGACTTTCCCTTGAGGACAGCCTTGAGTTCATCGCAGATGATGAGCTGCTGGAGGTAACACCCAAGTCCATACGTATCAGAAAGCGTATCCTTGATAACGCCCTGAGAGCAAAGACCAAGGCAAAGGAAAAGTAATCGTATAAATAAGCCAAGGGCTGTTGCAGCAATGCAGCAGCCCTTTTGATTTTGATATTCAGAGATAAAACGAGCGTGGCTCATAAAAAATCCGCTGTCCCCCAATATATCTCTACGGTTCGTTTATTGATTTCCCCTCCAAAAGCGGTATGATAATATAAGAACGGAGCTGATCGTATGAATTGCGCCGATGTAGGCAACCTTATACTAATCACCAATAAAACTATAGACAAAAAATCATCGCATAATCCATATACGCAAGATCATGCTCAATTTTTTGTATAGTTTTTAATTGGTGCTTAGTATTATAAGAAAACTGCGCACCGATCTGAATATGACCCAGAAACAACTAGCTGATCGACAAGGCAGTCTCAAAATGGGAGAGAGGGGTATCGCTTAGATAAAGATACCACACCAATCCCACGCTGACTTTTGCTCAACCAATACAGCCGGAGGGCTGAATAACAAGAAAAGGCGGTATGCGCCCCGTGGAGGGGTAGCATATCGCCTTTTCTTGTGGGGGTTTCCAAAGGGGGCAACGCCCCCATTTGGCACACGACTTTGCGAAGCAAAGTGTAGTGTGTTATACGCTCTGTCGGCGTTGCCGCTTCAAATGCCGTTGCCGCCGGGGAGGGCAAGGGCATTTGAAGCGGCAGGAAAACAGGGCTGTGCTTGCGTGGCGTAGAGCCGTAAGCACAGGTCTGGTTTCAACAGCAGACTGGGCGTATATGAAAGCCCCCGTCCCTCGTCCTACGCTCCGACTTGTGGACAAAGTGTCCCGAAGTTGTGGCCACACTCCCGAAAAAGTAGCAGGACAGCGGGCAACCGTCAAGGCTGAAATGAACGGGGTTACACCCGGCCTTGACCGCCGCCCGCCGCCCCGCTGGATGGGTGGACAAGGCGGCCAATCCCTCAAAGTGCTTGGCCGCGCTCTTTCTGATTTTGAGGTATTCAGTTTTTCAAAATTGAATAATCAAAATAAATTTTTTCGATTGAAAAAATTTTATTTGTTATCATCTTCAATGCCATATTTTTTCTTTTGCCGAATCACATAATTACTGATTTTTTCATCATATAGTGGATACTGGTAATCCAACTGACATGCCACTTCTGACGAAACCTCCCGGAACAATGCCATACATTGTTCAAAGGATTCCCACATATGGGGATAGGAATCCATATTATAAGTGGACATAAGTCGTTCCCACAATTCCTCTGGGACATATTGCTTCATAAATTTATAGTTTTTTCCCAAACTGAAATGAAATCCCTGTTTGATACCAATCAGCCAGGAAATCATGCGAAGCAATTCTTTTCGTACTATATCATTCATATGGTCAATAGCAAAAAGAATTTCTTTGCGGCATAAGCCCTTTACTACATATGTTGTAGTATTCCAAAATTCATTACAGCAATCGTCAAACATTCTTTGAGTAGGCTTCTGCAAGTGGTAGTCTATATCCGTTGGTATTGGCGGCTTTACGATACGGTTGTCTTTATCCAACAGTAACTTTACCAGTTTATCCCATGTAAAATACTCGTCTATCAGTTCCAGCGGCAGCAAAGTTAAATCTATCTTAACATCATCAGTAAACAGCATTAAATATGAAAATCCCTTTTCTACAGCTGGAAATAATTCCATATCTTCCGGCTTTTGCAGAATCAACCTTTCACCAAATATATCTAGCCATTTATCATCACTTGTGAAGCTGTCCATATCCGTAACAAAAAAAGTAATATCAAAATCCTGAAAATCATCAGGCGGAATATTTGTATTTGTTCTAGATCCTTCCAAAGTAACCATGCGAATGCGTTTGTCTGTTTTTGCAAAATTCAAAACAATATCATAAACTTCTTTTTCTGATCTCATTTTTATCTCCTCCAATTATTGAAATAGGTGTGAAGCCATTTTAGGGCTTTCCCGCCTTGATTGCCCATCAGCAAAGACGGGCGGGACTGTCAACGGCGGCGCATTTATGCGCCGTTCATCTTGACCGTTGACTGGCTCGGCTGGCTTTGCTAATAACTTACTTCCACCAATCAGGAATTAGGGTTTTTAGCTTCGCCACCTGTTTTGTTTCATAGTCACGCAGGACTTCTATTTCTCCCGCCGCTTTATCTAACTGCATCATAAATTCCCGGCAGGCTCCACACGGCATGCCTGCTTTTCCGTCTGGCATAACAGCGACTATTTTTATGATTTGGCTTTCCCCGTTTGTTATCATATTTGCAATCGCATTTCTTTCCGCACACATTCCCAATGAACAAGCGGTATCAATGCAAACCCCGGTATAGATATTTCCTTTTGCCGAAAGAACTGCGGCAGAAACACTCCCAACCTCAATCAGTGGAGAGAGTTTTCTTTCATGCTGTACTTTCCTTGCGGCAATATACAATTTATCCCACGTCCCATCGTATTGGGCAAGCGCACGCTCTTCCATCTCACGAACAAAATTTTCTTTCCCATCACAATATCCATCTATATCATAGGGAAACTTTTGTGCAAGGTCTTTCTTGATTTTTGCGTATTCGTTCCGCTCTTTTTCATGGGTATGCATATAGTCACGGAATGCGAGGTGCCGTCCGATATTGTTCCAATCGTCCGCTTGAAAAATATGAATTTGATGGGTTCGCTCATCACCGCCTTTGCGAAGATAGCGTCTGCCCGTTATTCCAAATTCTCCGAGATATTCGTAGCCTATCTCTGAAAACTTTTCCGCAACCGTATCTACCTTTTCAAGACTTCTAACGACTGCCATAATATCGATAATTGGCTTGGCGGCCAGTCCCGGAACAGATGTACTTCCAATATGGTAGATAGAAATGCAATTTTCTTTCAGTATTTCGGTAATATAGTCCCGCTCTCGTACATATTTTGACGGCCATTCCGGGTCATAATTTACAACGGTTATATGCTGTGGCATAATAAATCACTCCTTGATTTCTTTAATTTTCATATCAACTTGCTCCCTTAATCAGTATTTACTGCTCTCTTACTTTCTGCCTCGCTGCGGGTTTGGATTTTTCGGCAAGTCCAACTTCTCCGCAATCTATTTTAGCCGCTTCTTTTCTTCTTCAAACAGTTTGTTATACCCCAAAACCATAAATCAGCAAACGCAAAAACCGTTACCAAAGAAAATGCCGCCTGCCTTTTTTGCTAAACCTAAAGAGGCTAAGTTAGAAGTGGACGCACTATACAAAGGAATACTACCATTTCGTCTAACTGCTTCTGCCCATTCTGCAAGTGTGTGGAATGCATACCCTTTTCTTCTGTAAAGTTCAGCCGTTTCAATTCCCGCTTCCTCTGCCTCAAGAATAATCCGAACACTACGACAAATAGATACGACTTGAGAATCTTCCAAATAAGCAGCGCAAAAGGGAACATCCAGCAACTCTTCAGGTAGCCAGGGAAAATAGTGGCTCATCTGAGGCTCAATGTTGTCTTTAGTGAGTAAGCAGGCTTTTAACTTTGGCTGTTCAGGAAGCCAAAAACAAGCATCTTCTGAAATCTTACTTTCTCCTAATAATTGCCGATATTCTTTATCATAAATAGGTGATTCATTCGGCAGCATCAGTACTGGCTCTCTGTTGGTAATTGATTGTAGTTTTTCTCTTAATTCTTTCGGTACGTCAACACGAAAATAAGCATGTGGTTTTTCGTAAAGTGGTCTTGTCAAATAGAAGCGGGGAGCCGGCTGTGAAGTTGAGTCCCATGGTTCCCTTATAGTCATAAGTTCGTTCTTTTCATTCATTGTAAACAGTGCTTCTACATGAAGCTGCATATAGTACGAGTTGCTTTTTCCCATTTTCTAATATTCTCTTACATTTATTTCTCTGCCTGTTCAATCATTTTCTTTACTAACCGCTGAAACAGGTCGGCGGTTTCCTCGTCCATCGGTGCAAGCTGTCCGATCTGTCCGGCTATCATCGCCGTTACATCGTCAATGGAAAGCGGTTTTTGTTTCTGCTCCGCCAGTGCGTCCCGCATGGCTTGGAACATAGCGGCGGTCACAGCTTCTCCCGGCTGTGACCCGTTGTCAATGTCTTTCTTAATATCCCGCAGGATAGCGAGGAACACATTTTTGATTTTCTCAATCTCCGCTTCATGTTCCCCCATCTTCTGGGCGTTCAAAAGCTGCAAATCCTGCTTTGCTTCCGCCCGGTGTTCCGGGTGTTCTTTCATCAGGTCGGACAGGGAAGCCGTTGCTATCTCGATAAGCTTGTTTCTTGCTGTTATCCCCTTTGCCGCCGTGTCCTGAAAATAAATCCGTATCAAATCTATCAGCTTGGGAAAATTCCTGTGTTCTAACAGACGATTAAGGATTTGCACATCAACAGCACCCGTCACAAGCCCCCTCACGGCTCCCTCGGACAAGCCTAATTCAGAAATATCGTAGCTTTTACGGACGCTCACGGTGGACAAGCCCAGTATGTAGTCTGTCGATACCTTAAATTCCTTTGCCACACCTATGAGAATATCACTGCTGACCGTTCTCGTTTCGCCGCTGACAATGCGGCTCAACTGGGAAGCGGAAACGCCTATTTTCTCCGCAAGTTCCTTTTGTGTGATGTGGTTCCCGTTGCATAAATCGGAAATCCGCTGTCCGGGTGTTCCGGGTAAAGCCATAAACACGCACCTCCTCCGCATACTTCCATTATACAGAATGATTGCAAAAATGCAATTTCCAAAGTGTAAACTTCATCAAAATGCAATTCTCGCAAAATTCCGGGGATTGCATTTTTTTCGTGTAGACTTAGGGTAGTTCATCGATGAACGGCACCTTGAAAACAGAATGACCGTCCGAAAAGGAATACCCCAGCTGGGGAAGCACCGCAAGGAGCCAGCTTCTGGACACTTTGTCCAGAGGTCACTTCGGGACAAGTTGTCCCGAAGTTGCGGGGAGCGTGCCAACGCCGGAACACGCCGCTATTGTCGGGGTCCCCGCAAAGCCGCATGGCTTTGTGGGGAGAGGAGGAGCAGCGGAGCGAGTGAGTTTTGCCGCTTGCGGTGAAACGAACGATACGCAGCTTGCGACGACGAGGCAGGAAACCTTTTCGGGGAGAACGGCAACGGAAAACAAAATGGAGGGAACGCATGAGAAATAACCCCTATAAAGACTTGCCGCCGCTGGAACGCAAGCCGGACGGTTCCCTTTACCGCATGACACCGGCGCAGAAGAAACAGGCGGCCAGCCTGATACACCGGGAGTGCTGTTGCTTTGAGGACGGCAACTGCATTGTCCTTGATGATGGGGACACCTGCACCTGCCCGCAGACAGTTTCTTTCTCGGTCTGCTGTAAGTGGTTCCGCTGGTCGGTCTTGCCGCTGGACGGAACGCTGGAAGCGGAGATTTTCCGGGATAGGGACTTGAAACGCTGTGCGGTCTGCGGCGGCGTGTTCGTCCCCAAATCCAACCGGGCAAAATACTGCCCCGGCTGTGCCGCCAGAGTTCACAGGCGGCAGAAAACAGAAAGTGAACGGAAAAGGAGGTCTGCTGTGGACAGTTAGGAGCGAAAAAAGCCTTGATTTATCAGGCTTTACAAGCCCCAAACCGGGGCAGGTGGTATAAAGTATCGCCCGCCCCGGAAAACGAGCTTCTAACCGTCCACAAAACGCACTATGACAAATACCATCTATATCCATCAGCCGGAAAAGGCGTTCAGCTTCACCCGGCTCCCGAATTTCCTCTTTGAAGCCCCCACATTCAAGTCCCTGTCCAACGAGGCAAAGGTTCTGTACGCCTTTATCCTGCGCCGGACAGAGTTGTCCCGCAAGAATGGGTGGGCGGATGACTGCGGACGGATTTTCCTGTATTACCCTATCTGTGAAGTGGTTGACCTGCTCCATTGTGGGCGGCAGAAAGCGGTAAATACCCTGCGGGAACTGCAATACGCCGGACTGGTGGAAATCCAGAAGCAGGGCTGTGGAAAACCCAACCGCATTTTCCCAAAATCCTATGAAGCGGTTCCAAACACCGACTTCAAGAAATCCCGTTCTGGTACGCCGGAGGACTGAAAACCGTACCCATGAAGTACGGAAACCGCCCCCTTGAAGTACGAAAACCGGACGGTATATAGAAATACAAAGATTAAAATGATTTATTTATATCCATTCCATTCCTATCGTATCAGAGATAATTCCGGCGGGATTTTCCCTGTGGAAAACCCCGGATAGGAAAGGAATGGGGAAAGGAGCAGAATGGCACAACACGCAATTTTGCGGTTTGAGAAGCACAAGGGCAACCCAGCAAGGCCGCTGGAAGCCCATCACGAAAGACAGAAAGAACAATACGCCAGTAACCCCGACATTGATACAAGCCGGAGCAAATACAACTTCCATATCGTCAAGCCGGAGGGACGCTATTACCACTTCATTCAGAGCCGTATCGAGCAGGCCGGATGCCGGACGAGGAAAGACAGCACACGGTTTGTCGATACGCTGATAACTGCCAGCCCGGAGTTTTTCAAGGGGAAATCCCCAAAGGAGATACAGGCGTTCTTCCAAAGGGCGGCAGATTTCCTCATTGGCCGGGTAGGACGGGAAAATATCGTGTCGGCGGTGGTACACATGGACGAGAAAACACCCCACCTGCATTTGACCTTTGTTCCGCTGACAAAGGACAACCGCCTGTGTGCAAAGGAGATTATCGGCAACCGGGCAAACCTGACGAAGTGGCAGGACGACTTTCACGCCTATATGGTGGAGAAATATCCCGACTTGGAGCGTGGGGAGAGTGCCAGCAAGACAGGCCGGAAGCATATCCCCACTCGGCTTTTCAAACAGGCGGTTTCCCTCTCCAAACAGGCCAGAGCCATTGAAGCCGCCCTTGACGGCATTAACCCGCTGAACGCCGGAAAGAAAAAAGAGGAAGCCCTCTCCATGCTGAAAAAGTGGTTCCCGCAGATGGAGAACTTCTCCGGGCAACTGAAAAAGTACAAGGTCACAATCAATGACCTGTTGGCGGAGAATGAGAAGCTGGAAGCAAGGGCAAAGGCCAGTGAAAAAGGCAAGATGAAAGATACGATGGAACGGGCAAAGCTGAAAAGCGAACTGGACAATTTACAGCGGCTGGTTGACCGTATCCCGCCGGATATACTGGCGGAACTGAAACGGCAGCAGCGGCACACGGTAAAGGAAAGGTGATAGATATAAGCAGAAATTTTCGCCGCCCCTGTGCGGCATTGTACCTTGAAAACTGAATATGGAGGACACTGGATGGCAAAAAGCGAAAGCGATATTTTTACACCCCGGACAGGGCAGGTCATACAAGCAGAGAACGGCACGCAGTATTTTGTATGTGGGAACAACCGTATAAAAATCTCCGAACACTTCGCCGCAGGCGGGAAGCCCCTCGGTGATCTGATTGTAGATGTGGTGCGGCATACCGCAGAAAAAGCCGCTTCAACCTGATAGCCCATCATTGATAACACGCCCACGCTTATGATATAATTGCCATAGAGCAAAAGTATTGTAAGCGTGGGTTGTTTCTTTAGAAGGAGGATTTTTAACGGTGAAACAACCTTACAATACTACGATTTACAACACGGCGCTTTATATGAGATTGAGCCGGGACGATGAAAACTATGGTGACAGCGTAAGCATTGAAACACAGCGGACAATCCTGCAACAGTACGCAAAGGAACAGGGGCTTCATGTAGTCGGTGAGTATGTGGACGATGGCTGGTCGGGGACGAACTTTGAACGGCCGGATTTTCGGCGCATGATGGACGATGTGGAAGCCGGAAAAGTAAACTGCATTGTCACGAAAGACCTGTCCCGTTTCGGGCGGGAACATGTGATGATGGACTACTATCTGGAATTTCTGTTCCCGGAGAAACGGGTTCGCTACATCGCCGTTGCGGAGAATGAGGACACAGAGAAAGGGCTTTCCGATTTTGTCCCGTTCAAAAACCTGTTCAATGAATGGTTTGCGAAAGATACAAGCCGCAAGGTAAAGGCCGCTTTCAAAGCGAAGTTTGCCACAGGACAGCGTATCGGCGCCTATGCTCCCATCGGGTACAGGAAACACCCGGAAATCAAAAACAAGCTGATAATCGACGAGGAAACCCGCTGGATAGTGGAGAAGATTTTTGACCTTGCCATTCATGGCAGAGGGGCGGCCAGTATCACAAGAATACTGATTGCGGAAAAGGTTCCCACGCCGGGATTTATCAACTTCCAGCGTGACGGGACTTTCGCAAACATCTATGCGGGTGCGCCAGAGGAAAAAAGCTACGCATGGACGATAGCGCAGGTCAAGAGCATTATGAAAGATGAAACCTATATCGGCCATACCATTCACTACCGGGAAACGAACATTTCCTTTAAGAACAAGCGGAGGGTACGCAAGCCCCAAAGTGAATGGGTGCGGGTGGAGAACACGCAGGAGCCGATTATCAGCGAGCAGGTTTTCCGGCAGGTACAGGAGCAGATAGCAAACCGCCGTAGGAAGTGCAAGGATGGTACAACGCAGATTTTTTCCGGATTGGTAAAATGTGCGGATTGCGGCTGGTCGCTGTCCTATGGGGAGAACAGGCAGAACAGCAAGCCTTACGGCCATTATCATTGTAGCAAGTACGGACAGGGCACACGCCAATGCTCCATGCACTATATCCGCTATGATGTGCTTTACGCCTATGTCCTCTCCCGTCTGCAATACTGGTCGGGGCTGGTACAGCATGATGAAGAACGGCTCTTGAAGCGGCTGTTAAACGCCAATGACAAGGGACAGGCCGCCGCAAGAAAGAAGCAGGCCGCCGAGCTGAAAAAGGCAGAGAAGCGGAAATCCGAAGTTGATACCCTGTTTGCCCGGATGTATGAGGACTGGGCGGCGGGGCGTATCACGGAATACAACTTCTCTATGCTGTCCGGGAAGTACCAAAGCGAACAGGCTGAACTGGACACAAAGATTGAACAGCTTCAATCCGCTATCGCCACTGAAAGCCAGAACGCCGCAGACGCAGAAAAATGGATTGCCTTGATGAAAGAGTGCGTCAATCCAACAGAACTGACCGCCGAACTTTTGAATACGCTGATTGAAAAAATCGTTGTCCATGAAGCGGTCAAAGGTGAGGACGGAAGCCGGGAACAGGAGGTAGAAATCTTCTACCGCTTTATCGGCAAAATTGATTGAATGATACCAATATCTTTAACTATGTGATACCGGTCTGGGCTGCCCCGACATAACCCTTGTCACCGAGCTTTCGGAAATACTGTCCGTAAGCCTTGAATCGCTCCTTTCAGGCAGCACCGAAACAAGCGATTTCAAGGAGGTAAATATGAAAAGACAGCCTGTTTTCACACCCATAGACATATCAGCCCCGAATATCGGTGGGACACTGTCCTCTGCATCTCATTTTTATTTGATAAAAAGCCACTCGGGCATAATCTGCATACCTCCACCAAACGGCACATTGAAGCCGCTTGACGGCACTATACAAACGAAAAAGCGGCTCGGATATCCGAACCGCTTTTGCCTTGTAAGCACAAAAAAACACCGCTCAGAATCTGAACGGTGTTTGGTGCGAGAGATGGGACTTGAACCCACACGTCAAAGACACACGCACCTCAAACGTGCCTGTCTGCCTATTCCAGCACTCTCGCATATTTTCTGACCTGTTTAATCAGTCAGCTTTTATATTATAGCACAGCAGATATCTATATTCATCAATAATCTGTAAACAATATATTTCCTAAAATAATCGCACAAAAATGAGACTTTTTGCCCCGCTGATGTGTTTTATATACAGAAACGTTTCGATAAAACTCCACTGACAGGGAGATGATGTGTTGAACAAAGAAGAATATGAAAACGCCGTAAACAGGCGGCTGGATATGGTGGTGCGGCTGGCATACACCTATCTGAAAAACTTTGCCGAGGCGGAGGACGCCGCTCAGGAGGTGTTCCTTCGGCTGTTTAAGGAGGATATCTCCTTCGATTCGGCGGAAGCGGAAAAGGCGTGGCTCATTCGGGTAACGGCAAACTACTGCATCAATCGCAGACGGCTGGCGTGGTTCTCCCGCCGTGACCACAGGGACATTGCTGACATAGTCAGCAATGACATAATCGGCAATGTCGGCTCCGATGAGTTTGCTCATGTTGAAATGAGCGGCAGCGAGCAGGCTGTCCTTGAAGCGGTCATGAGCCTGCCGCTGAAATACCGCACGGCGATACATCTCTATTACTACGAGGAATACTCCGTCAAGGAAATATCACAGCTTACGGGCGTTAAGGAATCTACAGTGAGAACAAGGCTCCAGCGTGGCAGAGAGCGGCTTAGGGCTGCTCTAGGAAAGGAATACGGCGATGAATGTACAGCATTATAAAAACGCACTTGACAAGTTAAAGGCAGACGATGCCACAAGGCAGAAAATACTTGATATCCCCCAAAGGCGAAAAAAGGCGAGGCCAAAGCTCCGTCAGCTCATGCTCCCCGCTGCGGCGGTGCTGGTGCTGATGTTCGGCACGGTGGTGTATGCGGCTCAGAGCGGTCTGTTCTCCGTCATATACGGCAGAGAGGCGGACTACAGCAATTTTGAGGGCCTTACGGGCGAGATGGACATATCCTCACTTGAATGTGAAAGCGACGGCCTTACGGTCACTCCCATGGGCTATGCGGCGGACAGCTACAGCATATTCTGTGTATTTAAGCTGGATTTTGACCATGATATCCCTATGTATGACTATTACGAGGAGCAGTACATTGACGGCTGGGGACACGACGGCGTTGAAATGGAAAACACCTACGCACGCTTTTCCACCAACGGCGGACATTCCGATATCCGCTTTGTCCGTGAGGACAGCAGGACTTTCTACTGCATCTTCACCGTGAACTGCACCGGCGAGATGAGCGGCACTATCCCCATAGATTTCACCTGCTTCAATATGTCCGGCGTATATCTTAACTCCGGCCGCATCATCTCATATGACAATATCATTGACAGCAGCCTGTTCTCCGCAGATTTCACCGTTGAGATACCCGATTATGTCAACCGATATGCAGGCGGCAACGGCATCGAATTTACCATAACCCCCTGCGGCGTTGCAGCCGACACCGAGGGCTACAGCTATGACAGCCTGATGAACAGCGAAAACGGCCTGCTGGCAGGCAAGGCATATATAAAGCTGAAAAACGGCGAGACCGTCAGCTGCGGTACGGAATATTCCAAGGCATATAACCTCCGTGACAGCTTCGGCGGACATTTTACCTTTGACAAGGGTCATTTCCGCACAGGCTT
>NZ_JAOQKB010000010.1:0-6366 GCF_025567215.1 Huintestinicola butyrica | reverse complement strand
CAAGGAAGAAAAGGACACCGTAAAGCTGCTGAGGCAGTGCGATGCAGGCATAAAAATGGGGATAGGTGCCATAAACGACGTTATCCCCAAGGCAGGCGACGCCGACCTTGAGGATATTCTCAAAAAAAGTGTGAAAGAGCATGAAAAGCTGCGCTCCGAGGCGGAGCAACTCCTTAACTCATGGGGCAGGGCGGGCAAAAATCCCTCTGCCATGGCAAAGGCGATGTCAACAGTCAAGACTGACCTTACTCTTATGAACAGCACCGAGCAGGACGCAGCGGAGCTGGTCTCAAAGGGCTGCTCCATGGGCATAGACAAGCTCCGCCAGAGCATGGACAAATATGCCGCAGCCGATGGCGGCAGCAGAAAGCTCACCCGTGAGCTGATCTCCGCCGAGCAGCGGCTTATGACTGATTTGAAAAAATATTTGTGATTGGATCGGCGTATTAGCGATAATAAAGCTTTTAAAACTTATAAGTAAATTTAAAGTTTTGCGGACAAAATAACTCTCCCCCACCGCAGAGCCAAACAAAACTAACAGCAGATACTCGATATAAACTGTAAAATTAAAGGATTTAAGGTAGAGGACATATTTATCAATTTGCTTACTATTTGCTTTTACTCATAAAGCTCTCTACCGCAAACTCCCCCACAGCCGATATATTATCCAATATGAACTGCTGTGCTGACGGCTTATACAATACCTTGATATACTGCTTCCCCGTTTGCGGAGATGTCACGTTCAAATTGTATATTCCTATCTTTTCCCCCATATCCGCAGCCCTTGATTCGCTCTCCTGTGTAAGCAGCCCCGACTGCCTCAGCCACCCTGTTATTGACTTTCTGAGCGGTGCTGTTGCCATGTGCATATCCGTTTCCGTGATTATCTTTTCGGAAAATGCGGAAAGCGACAGCGATTCATTGCCCAGCGTTACCTTTCCTATCCCTGCCGATATGCCGTCAAATGCTTCTCTTATATCCTCCGCCGTTTTCATCATGTTTCGACGGAGCTTTTTTATCTCCTTTTCCTCGGTGACTGCGGCAACCTGATTTTTCTCCGCATATTCCTTGATGACCGTGATGAATGCGTTTCCGTAGCGTTCCAGCTTTGCCGCTCCCACGCCCGATACGTTCAGAAACTCGCTGTCTGTCCTCGGCAGCCTTTCACACATATCACGGAGAGACGTATCGGTGAAGATAAGGTACGCAGGCACGCCCTGAACGGAGGCAAGCTTTGCACGCAGCGCTTTGAGCTTATCCAGCAGCACAGGGTCGCAGGCATAAACGGGAGCTCTCTTTGCTCCGGCGGACTTCGGCAGACGTGCCATTACCTTTTTGTCCCCCCTAAGCACGTCCAGAGCGGAGGGATTCAGCTTCAGCACGGGATATTCGTCCTCTGTCTTTTGAGCATAGCCCATATAGATAAGCTTTTCGGTTATCTGCTTGATGTTTCGCTCTGTGCTGTCTTTCATTATGCCGTAGGTGCTGAGCTTGTCAAGCCCTGCGGCGGTTATGCGCTCGTTTTCCTTGCCCGTAAGGATATCCGTTATCATTTTAAGTCCATAGCGCTGACCTGCACGGAAAATGCAGGACATTATCTTCTGAGCCTCCACTGTAACGTCCTGGGCGCCCTCCTCCGAACAGCAGCAGGAGCAGTTCCCGCACTGTGAGGGCGACTTCTCGCCGAAATATTTCAGTATATAGCTTCTCAGGCACTCGGCGCAGGTGCAGTAGATCGTCATATCCTTGAGGCGCTTCAGGTCACGGTTTCTCACCTCTTCCGCTACCTCAGGCTCAAGCTCCGACTCGTCATAGCTTTTGTTTATAAGGAATTTTGCGGTGTTAACGTCCTGACCGCTGTAGAGCAGTATGCAATCCGCAGGAGAGCCGTCACGGCCTGCACGTCCCGCCTCCTGATAATAGCTTTCCACGTCCTTGGGCATATTGTAGTGGATAACAAAGGAAACGTTTGATTTGTCGATGCCCATGCCGAAAGCGTTGGTTGCGACCATTATCTTACGCCTGTCGTAAATGAAATCGTCCTGATTTGTGCGTTTTTCCTCCTCCGCAAGCCCTGCGTGATATCTGGTAGCGGAAAAGCCCTGGCTGCACAGCCGCTCGCACACGGTCTCCACGTTTTTTCTGGTGGAGCAGTAGATGATGCCGCTCCTGCCCTCCTCGTCGTATTTTTTCACCAGTCTTTTCAGGTCGGCATATTTGTCTGAGGGACGGCGCACCTCAAAATAAAGATTTTTTCTGTCAAAGCCCGTGACCAGAGTAAACGGGTCTTTAAGCTCCAGCAGGCGGGCGATATCATCACGCACCCTTTCCGTGGCGGTGGCGGTGAACGCAGTCATAACAGGTCTCTTTGGAAGCGCTGCGGCAAACCGTGGGATATTCAGATAAGAGGGACGGAAGTCCTGACCCCACTGAGAAATGCAGTGCGCCTCGTCAACGGTTATCATAGATATCTCGGCGTGCATGGCATAGTTCATGAACACCTCGCTGTCAAGGCGCTCGGGGGCGACATAAATAAGCTTGTAAGCCCCACGCTCCGCATTTTTCAGCACCGTGTAAAGCTGATTCATTGTAAGGCTGCTGTTGATAAACGCCGCAGGAATGCCCGACTGCACCAGCGAGCTTACCTGATCCTGCATCAGCGAAATAAGTGGGGAGATAACGATAGTAACGCCCCCGAACATCAGCGCAGGCACTTGATAGCATACGGATTTTCCCGCACCCGTAGGCATAACTCCCAGGGTATCACGCCCCGACAGAATGCTGCTCACCAGCTCCGCCTGACCCTCTCTGAAATTATCATAGCCGAAATATTTTTTCAGCACTTGGTTCTGATCCATTTAAACAACCATCTCTCTGCAAAATAACACTGATATCATTATATCATCTTTTAAGAGAAAAGGCAAATGTTTTCTGGGACAATGATTAAAACAACCGGTATTTTAGCCAATTCCCACCGCAGAGCTAAGCAAAACTAACAGCAGATACTCGATATGTAAATGCCAGACCACAAATGAGAGGGGCGGCGGTGAAAGGCACGGAACAATATTCAACATAGGAGACAAGCACCAAAGTTAAGACAAACTGCAAAAGCGGGCTTAGTGGGGGTGAGAGGGTAGGGAAAAGGAGTGCAGAGGAGAAACCGTAGGAGAGAGGGGGGAATGCCCGCTTTTGTTGGGTTTTGGTTTCCTCCCTCTCTCCTTAGGTGTCTCCTTTGCATTAGGCATGGACTTTATAAAATTGAAACGTTAGTTTGACGTACCTGCGCCTTACGGCGGAAACCAAAATCGCCATTCATGTCGAAATGTCTCTTGGTTTCAAGCCGCCTGCATTTAATAGTTTTTTATCTGATTGTGATAAAACTTGCTTTCTGCTTGTCTTTGAATTTCTGGTGCAGGCGGCTTTTAGGACTTTTAAATTTGTAAGCTAACGGTTTAATCATTCAAGCCGTCAGCAAAAAGATTTCGTCCTCTGCGGAGGACGACCAGATGGCTTTGCCCTCAGTGGACTTCCTAAACCCTTTGCCTTGCTTTCATTTGTGCTGACTTTTTTATTTGTCCGCCTAACAAAAAAGGCTGCCGCAAAATGCAGCAGCCCGAAATATCACTTTCCGTCACTTAAAACATTGGTGTAAATAACTCCGCTCTTGGGAACAGCTCCGCATTTCTCAAAAAGCTCCTCCACGGTAACAAGCTCGTAACCCTCTTCCCTCAGAGCCGGGATAAGCCTGTCAAGCGCCTTTACGGTGTTGATGTTGCCCTCCATGTCGTGGAGAAGTATCACGTCCCCGTGCTGCGCCTGAGCCATGGTGGTGTCAAAACGCTGCTCTGCCGAAACGCTGTCCTCCCAGTCTGTGCAACCCTTTCCGCATATGAATGTGAGAGGTATGGTGCTGTACATCAGGTCGTTCAGAGCTATGTACGGGGGACGGAAAAACTTGGGCGCTCTGCCTGTGATGTCGATTATCTTTTCTGTGGTGAAATCTATCTCAGCAGTCATTTCCTCGGCGGTAAGCTGGGGGAACGCTGTGTGTGTGCGGGAATGGTTTTCTATCTCGCAGCCCATTTCCACAGCCCTTTTGACCACCTTTGCGCTTTCCTCGTTGATGTTGTTGCCCTCAAGGAAAAATGTGCCCACGGCGCTGTGCTTTTCAAGCACGTCCAGAACCATTGGAGTAGTGACGGTGTTGGGACCGTCATCAAACGTGAGAGCTATATATTTTGCCATTTTACTCACCCTTTCAATAGCTTATGCGCAGGTCGGTAAACTCGGCGCTGCCCTTGACTGCATACATACCGATGACAGTTCCCGTAAATCCGCCGCAGACCTCGCTGGAAAGATACTTGGACATTGCAAAGCCCATGGGTATCTCCTCACCCTGCGACTGCACGAAAAACTTATATACCTGGCTGTCGGAGCGGATAATGAGCTTTGCGTCGCCCGAGGGTATCTGCACAGCCTTTTCAATGTGCCTGATGCCGCCGATATTCAGCCTGAGGATAGCCTCATAGCCGCCCTCGTTCTTTCTAAGCGCCAGGTCATAATGCTCTGTCTCGCAGGAGTAAACGGTAAGTCCGCCCTCTCCGTCGGAAACGCTTACGCTGACGGAGCAGTCCATATCAAAATCACGCTGGCGCACGCCTGCAAATGTGGGAGAAGCCACATCGTCAAGGGTAACATCCGTGCCTTTAAGAGTTATCTTGTCCTTTGTTATGCTGTAGTTTTCAGTGTGGGGGTGGCGCAGGTGGCAGATGTCGTGACCGATATTTTCAAGAGTGTAGGTCTTGAGAGGCAGCTGCGCAAAGTCGCCCGACAGCTCGTAGCTTTCCTCGCAGGTCCCGTTTCCTGCGGTGAACCAGCCGTCCTCGTGGAAGGTAACGGGGATAAGGAAACACTCTCTTCCAAGGTGGTGATATGTCATCCACATATGTATCTGGCGGAAACCGAGACAGATGATGTGCCACTCGCCGTTTTTGTCCTGTATAAGGTCGCCGTGGCCGATGCCCTGAATGATAAAGGGCGCTTTGTTGCGGTTTGTCAGCACGGGATTGTGGGGATAGCCCTCGAACTTGCCCCAGACGCTTTCGCTGCGTGCATAGGTTATCATATGACCATACTCAGTGCCGCCCTCTGCTGCCATGAGATAATAATACTTGCCGATCTTGTACATATGGGGGCTTTCAAGGTATCTTCCGCCCGAGCCCTGCCATATACATCTGCTTTCGGTGAGCTTTTCGCCTGTTTCAATGTTTATCTCGCACTGAACAACGCCGCCCCTGCCCTCGCAGTCGGTGCCGTTGCTGATGAAGAAGGCTCTGCCGTCTTCAAAGTAAAGCGAGGGGTCAATGCCGTCCTGGTCGATGGTGATGGGGTCGGACCATTCGCCATGGATATCATCGGTGTAAACGTAGAAATTCCTGTGAGTGGTGTCATTGGTCGTTACCATGTAAAATCTGCCGTTGTTGTAGCGGATAGTGGGCGCAAAAACCCCGCCTGAGCTGTTGACCTTTTCAAGCTCGACCTGATTTTTGCGGGTAAGAACATGGCCTATCTGAGTCCAGTTAACAATGTCATCGCTTTCAAAGAGGGGCACTCCTGGGAAATACTGGAATGAGCTGCATACCAGATAAAATTTGCCATTGGCATAGCAAACGCTGGGATCGGGGTAAAAGCCTTTTACAACGGGGTTGGTGTATATCATTAAAATTCCTCGCTTTCATTGATTATCCAAAGCCTTGCGGAACGCTTAGGGATCGGTATAAGGAAATTGTAACATTTATTGGCAGGCAAGTCAATAGAAATAATGTGGATATGGGAGAAAAAGCATAGCTTTCAAAGGCTGATATTCCCATGTGGGAGAAATAAAAAAGTCAGCACAAATGAGAGCAAGGCAAAGGGTTTAGGTCAAGCCTTTTTCCCGAAAGGCTTGCGGGAGTCCAGAGGGCAGAGCCATCTGGTCGCTGTCCGCAGACAGCGAAATCCGTTTGCGAGCAGTTAAAGCAATTATGCTGATAGCCGACTGACTAACAAATTCTAAAGCCGCCTGCACCGAAAACTCAAAATTTTGCATATAAGCTTAATTTCTCAAATAGTCTTAAAACTATTCCATGCAGGCGGCTTGAAACTGAGAGCAATTTCGCAGAAATTGCGTTTCAGTTTCCGCCGATAGGCGCAGGTATGGTCAAATTCACGTTTCATTTTTACAAAGTCCGTACCATGCAAAGGAGACACCTAAGGAGAGAGGGAGGAAACCAAAACCCAACAAAAGCGGGCATTCCCCCCTCTCTCCTACGGTTTCTCCTCTGCACTCCTTTTCCCTACCCTCTCACCCCCACTAAGCCCGCTTTT
>NZ_JAOQKB010000001.1:406970-468489 GCF_025567215.1 Huintestinicola butyrica | reverse complement strand
AAACTATGAGCGATAAAATCAAGCGGCTTATTATGAACGATTGCGGGAAAATTTCTTAAAACCACCTTGACAAAATGTATCAGAGGATACTTTGTTATCTGCTATGGAACATGCCAGTGCAGCGGATTTTGATGAGAACGCAGAGAAGAAAGGAATTGGTACACCAGCAACAAGAGCTACCGTTATCGAAGAGTTAGTCGCCCACAAGTATGTGAAACGTGAGGGAAAAAAAGTTATTGCTACAGAAGATGGCAATAAATTGATTTCATTGCTTCCGGACAAAATCAAATCTGCAAAATTGACAGCGGATTGGGAATCTGATTTTCTTGAAATCGAACAAGGTAAGAAAAATGCCGATGATTTCATACTTGAAATTCAAAAATACATTTCTGAACTTTGTGATGAATATGGAAGCGTTGATGATAAGGTGAGTTTTGTTGACCGAAAAGAAAGTTCTGCTGGAGCGATTGGTGCGTGTCCAAAATGCGGAAAGGAAATCAAAAGCGGAAAATTTGGGTTCTATTGTACTGGAAAATGTGGTATGAATACTTCCGCAGTATTCGGAAAAAAGCTGACAGAATCACAGCTGACAAAACTATTATCCGGAAAATCCATTTCATTTACTTCAAATGGATATGAAACTACAGTCTATCCGGAAGTATCAGAACGAGAGTATAACGGAAAAACATATTATAGCTGGAAAAGCAGCGGAAAGAAAAAGGATGGTTAAAATGAAAAAGAAAGCAGTTGTTTTTTGGATTACCGCTGCATCTGTGGCAGCAATCAGTACAGTTCTTTACATTCGGAGTTTACTTGCAGATAAGGAAGAACTGCAAAAAGAGCTTAAAGACCACAATGATGACGATATGGACGAATATTTGTATGACAGCTTAAAGGATAACGACTATTTAGTATAAGAAAGGATGAAAAATATCATGGATATGGATTACGAAGAAAACATTGTAGCAGAAGGAACAGAAGAATTTGTTGTGGATGCAGATAAGCAGGCTAAATTTATGGAAAGTTCCAAAGAACGAATGAACAAGATATGCATCCAGCTGGCTTATCTTGAAAAAATCGCAACGAAGCGTTCCGTGGATTACACACCGGATAACATTGAAAAGATGTTTGCCTACATGGAAGAAAGACTTGCTTCCTGTAAAAAAGCATTTATGGCAAGATTTGAAGAACCCGAAAAGACTTCTGTTTTTGATTTCGACTTTTGATTGTTTTAGGAGTTATAGTGAAATTTACAGGGTTGACACGAAGAATCGAGATAGGTGGGAGATTGTCACTTCCAAAAGGTATTCGAGAGCATTTTCAAACAGAATACATTCAGATTTATGTTCAGAAAAATATGATTTATCTTTCCTGTAACGTAGAAGAAAGCAAGCTAACTAAAGATTCTCTTTTTCAAATCAAGAAAATTGATTCAGTTGGACGATTATATATCCCTTTGGAGATTCGTAGTTCACTTCATTTAATGGATTATGGTGACGAAGTCGAGATTTACATTGACAATGCAAATCAAATTGTTTTGAAAAAGAGGTGTTTAAGATGTGTGTTTTGTAGTAACAAACGTGCTGGAATGTTGTCATTTCAAGGAGCTGATGTTTGCCCAGAATGTGCCGAAAAACTGACAGACACCTATCAAAAGTATAAGAAAACACATTGCATTAAATAACATAGGAGTGATTGCTTTGAAATGGATTAAGTCCATTATCTTATCTATCCCATGCTTTCTCTTGCTTACTGGATGCTATGCTATTGACCTTTATCAAAAGCCAATGCCTATACAAAAAACAGAGTATGGAACAACGGCAGCCATAACAAGTACTGTGACAGAAGTGACAACAACGACAACAACAACTATCTTTGCACCAACTTATCCTGAGAAAGTTGTACAAGCTCCAGTAAGTTTGAAATATCCTGTTGATGTCAGAGTTCAAGCCGAAGATTGCAAGTTGTCTGAGTGGTTTCAGGTAGATACAGAATATTCGGGATACACTGGAAGTGGCTATGTTGTTGGTTTATCAGGCGATTTACAGAATACGATTTGTTTTACTGTGAATGTTCCGGCATCTCAACATTATGATGTTTCTGCAATTTTGGAAGCAGATAGTGATGCTGTATGCACATTACAGATAGATGATGAAATGTGTGGTACACTCGAAATTTCTGGGACAGGTCACTTTATTCAAGCAACTATTAAAAGCGTATACTTAGAAGCTGGTACAAAAAAGATTACTGTGCAACAAATAAGCGGTGATGCTGCTATAGATTGTATCCTTTTGCAAAATTCAAATGACTTGAAAATAGCAGATGTATCAAATACTTTGTGTGATGTTGATGCAACAGAGGAAACACAAAAACTAATGCGTTTTCTTCAAGAGCAATACGGAGAACACATCATTTCTGGTCAATATGTTTCAAGTGAGGAAAATACGGAACTTACAGAAATCTATAAAATCACTGGACAACTCCCTGTTATTCGATTTTCTGACTTATTTGATGAATCTGGAAATGATACGGCTGCTGCATCATTAAAATGGAGCAATCAAGGCGGTATTGTAGGTTTGATTTGGAACTGGAAAGCTCCGACAGGTAAATCTTCCATATACAGTGAAGAAACAGATTTTTCTTTATGGGATGCTATCACAAACTTAGACATTGCTACATGCAGTTTTTCTGAAATTCAGCAAATGAAAAAAGATGGATTGATAACAGAAGATTGTGAAGCTCTTATTAGAGATATTGATAAAGCAGCAAAAGCATTAAAAAAGCTACAAAGTCAAAATGTGCCTGTTCTTTGGCGACCTTTACAAGAAGCAAGTAATGGTTGGTATTGGTGGGGTTCGGCTGGTAGTGATGCTTATCAATGGCTTTGGAATCTGTTATATACACGTCTTACCGAATATCATAAATTGCATAACCTTATATGGATTTGGAACGGTCAAAGTGAATCATATACTGTTCCTGAAACACAATACGACATTGCATCCGCAGATATATACCTCGATGCAACAGAAAAATATAGCAGTCGTTATGAACAGTTCTATGGGTTACAGAAGATTGCAGCGAATAAAATAGTTGCTCTTAGCGAATGCAGTACCATTCCTGATTTAACTGATTCTCTTCGTGATAATGCCATGTGGTCTTTCTTTGGGTTATGGTATGGCGAATATCTAATGGATGATACCACCGGATACACAACACGCAAACAAATGATTGAAGCCTATAATTCCAATGTTGTGCTTACTTTATCTAAATATCTTGCTTGGTATGCACCTCTTTCAAACTAACCTTTAATAAATATGCAAACGCCACAGATGAAAACCATGTACTTTCCAACTGTGGCGTTTATTCAAAAATAAAGCTAAAACGTGTGGACAGACTGTCCATGAACAAGAAAGGAATAACTATGAATGAATCAATTGAAATAGCAGCAAAACTCTTAAAGTTGCCAGTTGATAACTTATCAGATTTTTCGCAGGATGCATTGAATGCAATGGAAGCCATTGTTTTAATGTATGACATCCAAAATGAGAAGAACGAAGGTGTTATACAAGATGCTCTGCGAGAGTTGGAACAGATTTGGCGTTCTGAAACCTTGAATATAACAATGAAAGATGTTTCAAATGTAATCGGGTTTGATTATTCTTATGAAACGCTTTGCTCTCTTGATGAAGAAACAAAATCTCATTTGATGTATGCTTATTTAAACGATAAGAGCGATGTTTACAGGCTGTTTGAGATTGCAAGAAAAGGAATGATTCGTAAAGAACTAAAAAATGTTGCTAAAGTACTGAATATTCCTTCAGAAATCTTGTATGAGTATCCGGAAGAAATACAGGAAAATCTATATGGCATTTATCTTTATCATTATGGAGAGTTTGATGAAAATAATGCTGCTGAAAATCCTGAGCTGATGGATAGATTAAAGGCGGTGCTTTCATTGTGATGGAACATGGAGTACCCTTATCCGAAATTCCGGATAAGCAATTTTTAAACATTCAAGTGAATAATCCTGATTTCATTTTAAGAGGATTAGAACAATGTTCAATTGCCTATCACGCTAAAATCAATGACCATAAAATGTTGATTGCATTCATTGAAAAAGATAGGGATAGAGTATCCGACATTATTGAAAGGAGCAATCGTCTTTCTGTAAATGCTGAATTTCATGAAAGAGTTGAGCAACTACGTTCCGGTGAAAATCAATCTGAAGCAGTTCAAGCTTTACTCCCCGAAATAGCAGCTGTATTGCATGTTTCTGTGTCTTCATTAGAAAGGAAACCGCCTGATTTACAATTCGGTCTTGCATTAACATATACATCTCTCTGTTTTTCCGATGATTTGACAATAAAACAGGCTTTGCAGGAAGAAATCCAACTAAATCATGAAGCAAATACAGAAATAAAGGAGCTGCTAGAGAAAAGAACTAACGATATTCAACCTCTGAACAAAACAGAAAAACTTCGTCAGCAGCAAGAAGATGACCAGAAGAAAAAAGAAGCATATGTTTCCAGAGATGTTCTGAAACGAAATGCCCAAAAAGTACAAGCAGAAAAATCGAATGAATACGTTCAAAGGTCTGAAAAGGAATATACAGAACATCTTGAACGGACAAAGAAACCATATTAACGATAGGGAGAAATGAAACTATGCCAGTAATGGAAAAAGAAAAATCCGCCTTGACAGCGGAAGAAAATCAAATTCTGAGTATGTCTGAAAAAATCCAGCAGAACCTGAAACAAGATGAATCATTTGCAAATGAACTTGATTTGTTTCTGGGTTCTGATAAAAAATCAGATTTTTTACATATTGGCGATACATCAAATGCCCTTGCACTGTCTGGAGCGAATCAAGATTTACAAGTCGTTATTGCCCCAAGAACAATCGTAAAATGTATGTCAGAAGCAGATGAACACTACCATGGACACGGACTGGATGCGGATATTATGAAGCAGCTTCCAGCAGAGCTGAGAAATCCAGTAATGATACTAAAGGGTAACAAAGAGAATAGTTTAGTCGCTATTACCCAGTTGCAAGATAAAGAAAATCGTCCCATTATGGTAGCTGTATCTCTTTCAGAAAAGAAAGGATTCCATGAGGTAAACCGGATAGCAAGTGCATACGGACGAAACAATATGGGAAATTATCTGGATAAACAGCTGAATCAGGGAAACCTTATTGCAGCGAATCAGGAACGTGCCGAAGAACTACTTAACACAATGGGACTACAATTGCCAGATGAAAAAACATTTATCAGCTTTGATGACAGCATTGCCTATACAATGCAGGGTGTGCGAAATGAAATAGAAAGAGCTGATGAGATGCTTCATTCTGCCGGGCTACAATCGCCCCTAGAGAACACATCCATCAGCTCTAAATCTAATAATAGTATAACACATTCAGAGGGTAATGTCAAGACTTCTGATGAAAAAAGACAAGCACCAGTTCAAAAAGAATCGTTATTGCCAATTTTAAATTCCATTCATCAAAGTCATGAGGAAAGGATTGAATCATTAAGTGACAGGATTGATTCACGGCAAGGAAAAATAGAGAAAAATGAAGCACAAATTGAAAAATTATCAGCAAAGGCGGAGCGTCTACAAGCAACGAATGAAATGCTAAAAGGGTTATCTGGCGGTGTACCTTCTTCTGTTGTAAATTTGATGATAGACCGTAACCAGAGAAAAATAGATAAAATTCAAAATATTTCTATTCCTAAGCGTGAAGCAAAGATAGAGAAGCACAACGATAGGATTGCTACATTAGAACATAAAATTGCTGTTTCTCAAGCCAAAGCGGATAAATTGCAGGGGCTGAGTGGGGTGATAAAAAGTTTTGCAGTTTTAAATCCAGAAAAACGCAGACAAGAATACGCACAGTGCATGGATTTGCTGCATGATGCTTCTCGACGTTCCCTATCATTTAAGATAGAAAAATGTGATACGCAGATAGCAAGATTAAGCCAACGATATGAAAAAGCTGAAAATACGACTGAACAATTAAGTATCCAAGGAAAAATAAAAGCCATTCAGGACAGACGAGAAGAACTTTCGGCTCGTATCGAAAAGATTGAACGCTTGCCAATCAATTTTTCTGAACAATCTTCTGAAAACATTGACGGTGCAATGCAGCAAACTGGTGTAACGATAGAAAGCACAGCAAATAATATGACGTTATCTCGACTTGCAGAAGAAGTTGCCGTAGATGGTACTGAATATCTTCGTACAGCAGAGATGTCAATGGAACAAAATTATAATCAAATTGACGGTGTAATCAATAATCTTCCTCCAGAACAAGAAAATTTTTATGATGAACAAATGGAAGAAACACAACAAGATAACATAGAAAAAAGCCATACGGAAGAAGTGCTTGAAGATGAAAAGACTTCCGAAAAAAGTTTTCTGCTTGCCTTAGCAGATGAAGAAAAAGCAGAAATACATAAGGATGGTTCTTTTGTTATTCGTCCTGATTATTATCATCAAATTTCTCCTGAAAATCTTCACATGGAAACGTATCCGGCAGAACAAGCAATGACGATATTAGAAAGCCTTGCAGCTATGGGCATAGCATTCTCGGCAATTTCCGTACAGGATAATAGCGTTGTAACAATTGCATTAGACAAGCATGACGACATTGCATTACAGGAATTTGCTGCAATTGCAGCGAAAAACATTCAAGAAAAAGCGGACGAGTTCCTATCACCTGAAAAAAGCCCTACAAAAGGAGAAAGCGAAAAAGATAAGCCAAAAGAAGAAGTCCATACTTCTAAAATCAACCCAGAGTATTATGCTTCGATTCCTAAATCTGAACGTGTAACAACCGTTGTTTCACCCGATAGTGCAAAAAAAATAATGCAGGCGTTGGACAATCAAGATGTTTCATATTCCGCAGTAGAACGAGGAAAAACAGCTGTAGCAATTACAGTAGCAAAATCAGATGTTCAAAACTTAACATCTGCTCGTGCAGAAGCACAAAAATTGCAGACAAAAGAATTTATCAATCCGGAATTTTATCAGCAGCTTTCAAAAGAAGATAGATATACACAACGTATGACTGCTGATGAAGCACGTCAAGCCATATCCGAATTGCAAAAAGAAGGAGTTTCTCATTCCGCTGTGATTGACGGAAATAAATCGGCAGTTACGATTCACAAAAAAGATAAAGGGGCTGTGTTCTTTTCAAGAAAGCAGTTGCATCAGCAACATGAAAAAGCCCAAAAGCAAGAACAGCAACAAACACAACATCGAAGTACCAAACGAGGAAAAGAGGAATTATAATGATACAAATTTATAGTGATATGTATTTGGTAGACACTGATGTTCCCTCTTTGACCGATAAGGCTACCTCTATCAGCAATTCAAAGCCACTAGTACTAAAAGGAAATTTGCTTATTGATTACATAAATGGTATTGCAATGTTTGATTGTAAAGACTGCAAACTTTTTATTGATTGCATTAGCATTACGGAGTATGAAGATGAAATTGTTATCTTTGAAGCATATGCCAGTTATGAATTTACAAGCATTGCTCCATTTTAAAAAATGAATAAGTAAGGAGGTTTACAGCATGGAACAGCAAGATATTATAATGGAACGAAATGCTGATAGGAAAGAAAGATTACTTGACATTGCTGAAAGAATCGGGTATGATACAGCCATTTCCCGATTACAACAAAAGTTATCTGAAAATCAGGCAGCATTGACAAAACAAAATGTCCCTCTTGATAGCTCTAACTTTCGCAGAATGCAAATTGAAATTTCTTTCAAACAAGAGGTCATACAAGCATTGCAAGCCCGTTCAGAGCATCAAAAACACCAACCGTCACATTTATCCAAAAGAGTATCTCAGGAGGAAATAGACGCTGCCAAACGTGTGAATCTGCCCGATTTCTTAATGAGCCAAGGCGTTGATTTAAAACGAGTTGGAAAAGAATATATCATGTCAGAACACGATAGCGTTCATATCAAAGATAATGTGCAAGGTGAAATGGCAAAATGGTATCAGTTCAGTGAAGAGCGTGGCGGAGATAGTATTTCATTTGTTCGTCAGTTCCTCGGAAAAGATTTCTATGATGCAGTAAAAATGTTGAATGGCAATCAGACACCAGAGCTTTCATATAGTGCAGATACAATTACACAAAATAGAACCCCAAGAACTGAACCTCAAAAGCCAGAAGAAATACATCTCAACGTTGACACGGAACAAAAACGTGTACTTGCATATCTTTCTCAAACAAGAGGATTAAATTATGAAATGGTACATGGTCTTATTCAAGACGGAAAAATACAGCAGGAATCAAAAACTGGAAATGCTGTTTTTCTAATTCAAGATGAATTCGGTAAAACTGTTGGTGCAGAAAAGGTAGGAACGCTATCCGATAAAAAATACAAAGGAATTGCTGTTGGTTCTGCTTCTGGATATGGCTTTGAAGTAACAAAGGGAAATGGTGAAAATGCTCTTTTCTTTGAAAGTTCCATTGATATGCTGTCTTATATGCAACTGCACCAGAATGAACTTGATAATCATCGCTTAATTAGTATGATGGGTGTGAAGCCTAATATTGTCGAAGCAACAATGGAAAGGTATCATATCTCTCCTGAAAAGGTGTTCTTGTGTTCAGATAATGATGAAGCCGGAAACAATTTTGCAGAGCGATTACAGAAAAAGTATCCTGAAATGCATCGCTTGACAGCTGATTCAAAGTATAAAGACTGGAATGACCAACTGCGTGACATTCCCAAGACAATAGAATCTCCTGCTAAAAAGCAAGAACTTCTGACATACGGAAACCACTTTTGGAATGATGCTACGAATAATAAAGATAAGACTATTTTTCAAATGCGAGAATCTGATTTCTTGCAGCATAGAGAAACACTTGATAATGCAGGTATGAATTACTATGCTTTTGCAAGAAATGGTGCAGTAGTAGTAGCAATCAACGATAGAGAAGAAGATAAATTTCGTGAATTGCTCGGTAATGATTATGCAGCAACACTTACAATGCGTAAATCGCAAAAAGAATACACTCCACCAAATCACCAAATTATCGGCAATGCAGAATATCGGTATATTCCGCAGAAAAGTTATGTTGCAGCTCCAACTCAAACTGCATTAAAGATTGCAGAATTACTTGAACAGGAAAACATAAAGTTCTCTGCAAAAATCGGAAGAATATCATCAACTATTACAGTTAGTGAAGCTGATAGAAAACGAGTGTCAGAGCTAAAAGAAAAGATATTGGAGATGCGGAAAGCACAAATCCCTAAAGATAGGCAACAAGGAAAAGAAGTAAGCAGCAATCAGTCTATTCAAGAACCATCTAAACCTGATTTTAAGGATTGCTATTACTTAACTGCACCACTCCAGCCACAAGAGTATCAAGAAATCAAACCACTACTTGAAAGTGCGGATAAGATTCCCTATTCTTGTTTACTGCGTGACGAAAAACTAGTGTTTGTAGTAGAAAAAAGTTCTGCTAAGGATTTTATGCAAGAACTTTCTTTTGCAAGAAATCAGAACCAGATAGAAAGAGATTTAAAAAGTCGTGGGATTTCTAATGAACAATTATCAGAATTGAAAAGTAGCATACAAGATTCTGCTCGTTCCGGACAAACCAGCTTAATTGCAACTTATATTGATGCTGCTTACACTCCTTCACAATTGCAACAACTTAACCAGCATATTTCAGCGTATATTTCAGATAATTCCGATACGTCATTTCTTAGCCTAATAGAATGTAAAAGTCAGTTGGATAAAGATGTAACACTTTCTGAAATTACAGCTGGACATGACTATAATGAAGAACAAAAGGCAGCCATAGTCCATGCCTTTGACATTGGAGTTCCGCAAGCTGCAATAGAACAATTGATAGATGAAACAGTTTCCGCAAATGATATACTTATTTTTTCTGATATGTATCGTCAAGCTGTAACCACAAATGATTCCTTAGAACAAGTAACAACATTTTTGTCAGAAAAAAAGCAAGCTGCATCATTGGATTCTGATTCTAAATCAATTGAATCAGAAGAGAAAGAAGCTTCTGATTCAGAACAAAACATTACAGATATAGGTAGTCAAAACATTCAGATGTCATTTTCAGATATAGAGGTTGAACCCGAAAATGAGAGCAGTGTTTCCATAACAGATTCTACAAAAGTTGAGGAACTGATTGAATCAGTTGAAGAAGAAAATTCGGGAGCAACATCAGAATCGGCTGAAGAACTACAAAATGAGAAAGAAGAAAACGATTCTGTTGTCGATGCAGAATCGCAACCTTATGAATTAAAAATCGGTGATAAATTTCAGAACTTGCGTACAGGTGATATATGTGAGGTTGTTTCTTTGGCAGGAGCTTTACCTTGGTATGAAGATGACTGTACAGTAAAAAGAGAATCTGGGGCGTTTGTAGTTACAGAAAATCTCCCTAAAAGCAAGTTGCTAGATACTGATTTGTATAAATACATTGACAGTCCGGAACAGCTTTCAGAAATTGAAGAAGTAGGTACTGTTGAACAGGTAGTCATGCCAGCGTTTTCTGATGAGAAAGTTTTAGAGAATCCAACCTTAATGGAAGAAAACGCTGAATCATTTTCAGATACTATGCCAGAATCGTTTGAAGAATTACCCTCAAAAATTGAGCAAACTGAATCACCAACACTGCAAGATGAAGATTCTAACAAAGAAAAAGAACAATCGCAGACAACAGAAGAAGCTTTTGCAGAATCCGGTATCACAGAAGAAAGTCCTTCTATTGTTAATCCAGAAGTAGAAAGCGAATTGCAATCACAACAAATTGAAAAGTTGGTTCAAGACAAGGATTTCAAAGACATATCACAGGAATTTGAAGTAGAAGCAAAGCCGGAAGAACCACAGAAAGAACAAGTTGAGAAAACTTCAAACTTTACCATTACAGATGATAATCTGGGCGAAGGTGGTGCAAAAACTAAATTTAAGGCAAATCTCGCAGCAATTGAAACCTTAAAAACGCTTGAAACAGAGAATCGTCCGGCAACAGAAGAAGAAAAAGAAGTTCTTTCAAAATATGTTGGATGGGGCGGTATGCCGCAAGCATTTGACAGTGGAAATGAAAAATGGGCAAAAGAATATGCAGTATTACGAGAAGCCCTTACCGATAGTGAATACACTTCTGCTAAAGCTTCCGTATTGGATTCTTTCTACACACCGCCTATCGTAATTGATAGCATTTATGATGCAGCTAAGAGTTTTGGATTTGAGGGCGGAAATCTCTTAGAACCGTCTTGCGGAGTGGGTAATTTTATCGGCAGAATGCCCACAGACTTGCAAAAAGAAACACAGATATATGGTGTTGAACTAGATAGTATTTCAGGGAGAATCGCAAAAAAGCTTTATCCTGATGCAGATATTCAAATAAAGGGATTTGAAAAAACAGACTTTCAAACCGGAAGTTTTGACATGGCAGTAGGCAATGTTCCTTTCGGTGATTTGGGCTTTTTTGACAAAGAATATGGCACAAAACAGCTGCACGACTATTTCTTTGCAAAAACATTAGACAAAGTAAAAGAAGGCGGTATTGTTGCATTTGTTACATCTACTGGGACACTAGATAAAGCAAACGAAGACTTTAGAAAACAGTTGTCAGAAAAAGCAGATTTGATTGGTGCTATTCGTATGCCGTCAGGGACATTCTCTAAAAACGCTGGTACAGATGTTACATCGGATATTATCTTTCTGCAAAAGCGTTCTGAACCGCCTGTAATTGAACCAGAGTGGGTGCATATTGGCTAAACAGATACAGGACTTCCAATCAATCAATACTTCTCAGAACATCCTGATATGGTCTTAGGCGAGATGGTAGAGGGTAACAAGATGTATGGACATGGAACAATGTGTGTACCTATCGAAGGAGCAGATTTAAAAGAACAGCTGAAAGAAGCTGTATCAAAGTTATCTGCCACAATATCTGATGTAAAGGCAAATGATGTTTATCCAAAAATAGATGGATTGCAGGTCACTCCGCCAGAAGAATTGCGTAATTTCAGTTTGTTCGAGCAGAATCATAAGATTTATTTCAAGACAACAGATAGATGCTGTGTTCCTAAATGCAATCATAGCAATAAAGAGATTCAGGCAGCAAGAGCATTTATTTCACTTCGTGATACGACACGAGAGCTTTTAGTTGCACAGGAACAAAATCAATCGGATGATGTAATTCGTTCTCTTCAAGAGCAATTAAACGCACAATATGATAGCTTTTCTAAAAAGCATGGTCTTTTGCACAGCAGAGCTAACAAGTCCATGTTTGGCGAAGATGTATCCTATCCGTTGGTTGCATCTTTAGAGAAAAGCTATGATTTGAGTAAAGGAACTGCCGAAAAATCTGATTTATTTACGAAGAGAACAATAAAACCGCCAAAGGCAGTTGAACATGTTGATACAGCAATGGAAGCTCTGACTATTTCTCTTTCCGAAAAAGCTAAAGTAGATATTGGATATATGCAAATGCTGACCGGAGAAACAAAAGATGAACTACTTCAAGAGCTACAAAGCGAGATATATCTTGTGCCAAATTCAAGCGGTGAGGAAATTTATCAAACTGCTGCGGAATATTTATCAGGAAATATCTATGAGAAATTAGAAGCAGCAGAAAAAGCAGCTGCATTAGATAGCAGATTTGAAAAAAATGTTCAAGTACTTAAAGAATCCAAACCACCTATGCTAAAAGCAGAAGACCTTGACATTCAAATTGGTGCATCTTGGATTGACCCAAAAATTTATCGTCAGTTTATGTATGAAACATTTGGTACGTCAGAAGAAAAGCAAGTGGATTTTCAGCAAAGGATAATGGATGATTGTAAAAAGCAGCTAGAAGATGCTCCATTCTACAAAAAATATATGCTGCAAAAGCAATATAGAAATGCAGAATCCAGCATGAAAAGTGCAATTAAGGTAACGCATTCTGAAAGGTCTGGAGAATGGTCAATCACCCCCAAACCGACACGTTATAGAAATTTATCAGTACATGAACAAGAGTATAGTACAAAGCATAAAAGTGCTTATCAAATCATGGAAGACCTACTGAATTTGAGAGAACCTAAATGCTATAAAGTCGTAGTTGAAACGCTGCCATTTGGCGAAACGAAAGAAAAAAGAGTAATTGATGATAAAGCAACAAAAGCAGCACACCTAAAAGCAGATAAAATAAGAGAAGCATTTAAAGAATGGATTTTTCAAGACCCTGAACGCCGAAATGAATTAGTAGAACAGTATAATCAAATGTTTAACTGCATCAAACCACGGGAATTTGATGGAAGCAATCTTACATTTCCTACAATGAATGCAGATATTTCTCTTAGACCACATCAAAAAGATGCAGTTGCACATGCACTATTTGGCGGTAATACACTGTTTGCACATTGCGTAGGTGCTGGAAAAACTTTTGAAATGATTGCAACAGCTATGGAATCAAAAAGATTGGGATTGTGCAGCAAGCCTATGATTTGTGTTCCAAAACAGCTGACTGAACAAATCGGTGAAGACTTTCGCTTATTGTATCCGGGTGCAAATATCCTTGTAGCTACTGCAAAAGATTTTCAGGAATCCAATCGAAAACAACTATTTGCGAAAATTGCAACTAGCGACTTGGATGCTGTAATTATCAGTCATCAGCAACTTGGCAGAATCCCGATTTCACAAGAACGACAAATTGCATTGTTGGAACAGCAGATACAGGACATTGTAACAGGTATTAAGGAACTAAAAGAAGCTGATGGCGGTTCAGTAGAGATAAAAGCCCTAGAACGTAGCAGAAAATCTCTGAAAAAGAGATTGGACAAGCTATTAGATACTCCGAAAGATGATACTGTAACTTTTGAAGAAATGGGTATTGACAAGCTTATCGTAGACGAAGCCCACGAGTTCAAAAATCTCTTTACAGCGACAAAATTACAGGGCGTATCCGGCATTTCTACATCGTCTTCTCAAAAGGCTATGGATTTGTTCCTAAAATGCCAGTATCTCGATGAAAAGACAGGTGGTAAGGGTATTGTTATGGCAACTGGTACGCCATTAAGCAATTCTATGACCGAACTGCATGTAATGATGCGATATTTGGAACATGACTTCTTAAAAGGCAAGGGACTTGATAACTTTGACAACTGGATAAGTGTGTTCGGTAAACAGCAAACAGATTGGCAACTGAACACAACAGGAAGTGATGTAAAGCAAAAAGTACACATGAGCTATACGGGAATACCAGAGTTAATGGCAATGTTTAAGCAAATTGCTGATATTCGCACAGCTGATATGCTGAATTTGGATGTTCCGGAATGTGAAATGCACGTTGTTCAGGTAGAGCCGACAGAAGAACAAAAGGATATGCTTGGTGAACTATCTGACCGTGCAGATGCTTTGCAAAATCGTACTGTTACAGACCCACGCATAGATAATCCCTTGAAAATAACTGGTGATGGCAGAAAATTAGCATTAGACCCACGTTTAATTGACCCAACATTGGAAGATAATCCAGCCACAAAACTGAATCAATGCGTAGAAAACGTATATCAGATTTATGAAGAAACCACACCGGATAAGCTTACACAAATTATATTCTGCGATTTAGGTGTACCGTCCGGCAGTAGTCCCAAAACGACTGCAAATGAAGAAAAGTCAGCAGCAGATATGGATTCATTAGAAGAAGCTTGTGATTTCTGTGTATATGATGACATTCGGAACAAACTTATCGAAAAAGGAGTACAACCGGATGAAATTGCATATATACATAGTGCTAAAACTGAGAAAGACAAGGAAGAATTATTTTCAAAAGTTCGCTCTGGAGAAGTTAGAGTATTACTCGGTTCAACATCTAAAATGGGTACTGGTGTAAATGTACAGCAAAAATTGATTGCAGTACATGATTTGGATATTCCTTGGCGACCAGCTGATATGGAGCAACGGCGAGGAAGACTGGTTCGACAAGGCAACGAAAATAAGCATGTACATCAATATCGCTACGTTACAAAAGGTACATTTGATGCATATTCTTATCAGCTTTTGGAAAGCAAACAAAATTTTATTTCGCAGATTATGACATCGGACACCATGTCCAGAAGTGCGGAAGATGTTGACCAACAGGCTTTGAATTACAGCGAAATAAAAGCTCTTTGTATTGGTGATGAAAGACTAAAGCAACGTGCCGATATGGAAAACGAAGTATCAAATATGAGAATACAAAAACGTGAGCATGATAGCAGAATCTATGATATGCAAGACCTTGTAGCAGCATATCCACAATCAAAAAGCGATTTAGAACACACGATGGAATCTTTAAAAACTGATAAAGAGCATGTCAGAAGCTTGCCTATTGATGCCAAGACCAATCGTCCTGCATTTGCAATTACAATAGCTGGTACAATGTACACTGACCGGAAGGATGCAGCAGATGCCTTACGAAACGCTGTGCTTTCCATGGTAAAAGAACGTGATACACCAACTGAAATCGGTGAATTTATGGGATTTCCACTATCTGTTACAATAAAGGACTTTGGAAACTTTGGAATACAAGAAAACGGAAGCGTTGCAGCTATTTCTGCATCTCTTAGTGGAGCAGCAAAGTACACTTGTGATTTCGTTGATTCCTATGATACTAATCTTCGCCGACTGGAATCTAGTGTAGCAAAAATAGACCAACGTATCCAACATACGGAGAATGAATTAAATTCTCTTGAAATTGATTTTAGCAATGCACAGAAGATTCTTAGTGAACCATTTGAACTTTTGAGTAAGGATGGCAGGACACTTGGAGAAATGGAAACTGCATTAAAGGAACTTACCGCAGAACTTGCTGCATCAGCTGCACAGGCGAAAAAAGAAGCCCCCGACAAGCCAAAAACCTGTTATTTTGAACGTGCCAGAATGCGAAAAGCTGCAATTTCAGCTAAACAGGAGCAAGGCTCTGAGCCAAAACAAAAAAAGAAAGAGCAGAATTTAGATTGAAATAAAAAGCTCTTGACGATTACAGAAAAATAAAGTATAATGTAAAAAGCTATTCTGATTTTTTTCTTTTGCAAAGAAAAAATATAGAAAAGCCCTTGACATTTCAGATGAAATCGGATATAATAATAGTGAGGAAAGTTATCCGTAGCTTTTCTTAGTGTAGCTGACACTTGAGGGACACATTAGAGATGGATTGTATCTATTGTCTGATGGCGTGTATCCGAAACTCTGAAGTTCACTGCTACTTGAAAGTATAGTATGCACCGTGCAAAGAGAATTACTCCTTGCATGAAAGTTGGTCGACCAGAGCGACTATAAAAATCAGCTGTTTTGAAAGTTAAAGCCAACAGGTAAAACTGTTGGCTTTTTTCATGTATTTTATGATAAAAGAAGTACAAGGAGGGATAAATAGATTATATGGCATCTCAATTGCAAAGATATTCTAGTGTTGCAGCAGCACTAAAACGTGCTGAGGAGCAAAAACTTCTTTATGAGAGAAATTTAGTTGGAAAAAGTTTTTTGTATGTATTTATAGATAAGCATAACGCAATTACATATCGTGAAGTAAAATTTGAAAGAAAGAATTTTCTTCATTTAACTGGTCTTGATTATAAGAATACTCAATCATTAAAACGTTCTGGAGTAACAGGGGTTTCAACAGATGCAGAAGAATTCTACAATAGATTAGGAAGCGATGCGGAGTTAATTAACGATGTATCATTTATTCAAGGGCAGAATGAAAGTGAAACTAAGAAGTATCTAAAATATACCCAACGTAAACTGAATAATCTATCTCAATTGACATCAGTTGCTGCAAAAGCAGAGTATATAGGAAAATACAACGGAAATCAAAAATTCGATATTATAATAAATCGAAATATGAGTGCAATTGCCCTTATTCCTGATAAAAATCATAGATATATACCCGTTTCTTCTCTCTATGGAAAAGCAAAAGATGTTGCAAATGATATATATCCTATTCTAGCAATTTTCGAGAGAAAAAATGAATTTGAACCATTTAGATTGAACTTCTTAAATTCGCACATAAAGATAGGAAATAGGTTATTTTCAGATGAATTTATGCGGCTGTCAGGAAAACTGATTTTTTCTAATGATAAAGCTAAATTTAATAGTCAATGTTTAGGAGAATTTCTTCTATCCTACGAACATTCTGTAAAAAAGCATATTTCAGAAGAATTAGCTCCAGTTATGCAGTTAAGAAGTGTTGCATTTAACAGTGAAGAGTATATGGAAAGTTATATGCAGTCTTTCGATTCGTTCCTTAACACTTTAGATGATGAAATCAAACTCAATGCTGCTATAGAAATACTGGAAGAACAATCATGTTCAGAAGAAGCAGCTCAAATAATCAGTATTATAAAAGACGAACTAAAAGAAATTTCCAAAAAGCAATCGGAACAAACTGCGTCCTCTTCAGTGAAAATTGTAACATTCAGCAATGATTTTCACAACGGAACATTTTCAAATTTTTCTGGAATAGCAACATTGTCTGCTTCCGAAGCATTTTCTCCACCACCAATAGAAGATTTTTTTACAGAGATAAGACAGGCAGTTTCAAAAGCAATTCAAAAGATGAAAAGCACCGTTATTCCGAATGAAACAACGCCTTTAACATTCTCTAAATCGGAAATATCTGATAAATCTTCTGAAAGAGAACTTGTAACAATAGCTGCTGGTTCTACTCAAAAGGACAAGCCACAGACACAACCATATATGTCAGTTTCGCAGCTTCGGAAAAATGCACTCGCCCAGAAAAAACGAGAACAACAGAAACCGCACCCAATAAAGAAGAAAAAAAACCAGCAAAGTCTTGATTAAGAATTTGCTCTTTGAATATAGAAAAAAGCGATAAACTGTGTTACGCAGTCTATCGCTTTTTTATTTAACACAATAGAATCTTAGTAGAAAAATCCAAGAGCTGTATCGCCTAACCAATCACCGATACTTTCAAACAAGTCTGCTGCTGCACTACTTAAATAGAACATCAAGCTGAATGTCATAGAAATTAGCCACAAAACGCCTATTAAAACGCCCCCCTGCAAACCTGTAAGAGAACCATTTTGAATGCTCTTGACAAGTACAACAGTTCCTCCAATAGCAATCAGCACAAAGATACTTCCGAGTATGTATTGCAAAGCAACCAAAACCTCAGAAATAAAGTTTAGAATAAATGCAAGTAGGTATAGGATACCTTTTAATATAAAAGCGATTATTAGAAAAACTATTTTGAACGGCAATAAAAGTATCGACATATTGTTGCTCCCTTACACAAAAATTATACTATCTAAAATCAGTTCTCTTGCTTGCTCCTGAAAAGCATTGTACAGTTGAGTGCGTTTCATAAAATCATCATTCTTTACTGCAAGCAGGTATTCCTTATCACTCGCCAACCACTTCTCAATCTGGTCAAACTCTGCATCCTTTGCTCTTGTTTCTAATTTCAGCAAATACGAATATATTTCGCCTTGATTGACAAGTTCCTGAAGCTTGTCAGGATTCCGTTCCAGCATATATGGAATATAACGCCGAATATAAACGCTAACAAAGCTGTTCTGTGTGGATGCTCCTGTGCTAGAATCTGTATCTGTAACAATGAGATTCTCTGTATCAAATTCGCATAAAGGCTGTTTGTACTTCTTTTCTTTGTCATCGTAGAACCTTTTTTCACTTTTTAGTATCATGCTCATTCCCTTTCTTATAATTTTTCTTGTGCATTACAACAAAAATTATTATTATTATAACTGCTGCAAGAAGCGTACCACAAAGCAAACCTCTTTTTGCAGACGACTTTACAGTTGCTTGTTCAGCTTCTGTGACTTCATCCGTAGCAGCTTCGGTTGCTGGTTGTTGTGTGGTTTTTCCAAGAACTCTATGTACAGAATTTCCGGTGTTATTGCTGCGATTGTTATTTTGTTTATGCTGTTGTGAAGTTGATGAATCTTTACTTTCTTCCTCAGAATTAGAATTGGACTGATTCGCTTCTTCTTTGGCTTCTTGTTCCTTTTCCCACTCTACTGTGTTAAACGGCATAAAACTGTCTACTACGTTTCCATTTTCATCAGCCATATTCCATTTGCCGTTGACAAAATTAAAATGGTACAGAATGTTTCCGTCTAAATCTGTAATATAGTAATTCCCATTATCATCATCTTCAAACGCCCAATTAGAAACAAGGTCTTTATAGTATTCTCGATACGCATATATAGCATACGGAACATCGTCCTTATACTCATCAAAATTTTCATCAAGCCATGATTCAATCAAATGATGTTCATATGATGCTTCAGGAAATTGTGTGCCGTCTTCTGGTGTACCAAACCACCATTCTTCCCAAATCAAGTCGGCAATGTAATCCTTATTGACTTGTTCATCAGCATAAACACCAATCGGCATTGTAGCCATTCCTGCTGCAATGCCAAGAACCATACCCATTGAAATGACTGCTTTTTTCATAACTTGTCCTCCATTATTTTATCATAAAATGCTTTATAAGTCAATTACACATTTTACTCCTAGAAGCAATAACAAATGTACTGGGTAAAATGCGTAAAAAAACCACTTGTGAAATGCTTTTTTACTGCCTGATTCTCCATGATAAAATAGCTTTATCATTGGAAGAACAAAAAATACTCCGATTGCCCAAATTCCCGTCCATGCTGAAGAACTTTTTATAACAAGATACGAGTATAAAATAGCAGTCGCTAGATATAATCCGTATCCGATTGCTTTCTTGTTTCTTTCTAAAGCCAAAAATGATATGCACCATAAGGGAACGAATATCATCCAGTCAGCAAGAAAGGAAAAAAACAATATAAGAACTATGCCAAAAATCTTATATCCAGAATTGATTTTTGAATCAAGCAGCCATACAATCATCAATCCTAGGAGAAGTGTAAAAATCACACTGAAATGGAAAGTGGCTTTGCCGTATTCAAAATATGAATACGGCAGCCATGAAATCAGCGAAAATATAAATAAACGAAAAGCATATTTCTTTTTGTTTTTTGTATGAAAATATCCTTCTACAATGAAAAAAGCCATTGTAGGGGCTGTCAATCGCCCTATCATCCGCATTATAACTGTTATACCAGAATCATAAGAAAGGAAGGCAGCTGCAATGTGGTCAATAACCATTGCTACAATTACAAGATATTTTAGTTGATTTCTATTTAACGACAATTGCTGCTCCTCTCTTACGAAACGGACACCAATCAGGAGAAATTTCTCTTTTTACAATGCCAATAAATCCAGTCAATTTTGCTTCTAAGTCATGACACTTAAAATACCCATGTATGTACTTCTGGTCAGGGTGTCCACAGTAATAAAAATTTTGACCGCTTTTATTAGATTTACGACATTCGCAGTGCAAGCATTTTTTACATGAATGCATCTTAACAAGTCCCCCTATGATAATAAGCCAATCCTTTTTATCCTTAGAATACAATCCAAAGACTTTAGGCGTTTTTACATACTTATATTTGATTCTGGCAAAGAAAGCAATCGCATTAGTCATTGCTTCTAACGCTTCAAACTTATACTTTAGCTGTCTTTTTAGATAACACCTGTACTCATGCTCTTCCGGTGAATCACTTAGATTATCAAGATAGCATTGATACAAATGTATCTGCTTTACGGTTTTCATAAGGTCTTTTCCAAAGCTACTTCCTAGTAGTTTTGATTTGTTCATTTAGATAACACCTTCTTGTACCAGCTCTTGTATTCGTCTTCCATAAAACCACAGCGAATGATATTGTATATTGCCAGATAACGGTTATGCTGAATCGTAACAGCACTTTCATCAGCATTATCATTGAGCATTCTGACATATATTATATGCTCTTTTGCTGCTGCTTGAAAAACCAATAACTTCATTTGATTCATCGTGCTTGCTCCTTATCAAAATCAGGAAAAGTTGCAATAACTTTGCTCTTATCCGTATCATCGTCCTGATTCATAAAGTACATTTCCAATGCCTTTTCAATAATTTCTGATACTTCCTCGCTTGTTGCCTTTTTACTAAAGTATCTCGAATAAGAAGCCTGACTGATTTTCACAGATTTTGGTTTTGGTTGTTGTGGTTCATCAGTTTTTCCAGACAGAATCTGTTCTACTTCTTTATCGGATAGGCTTCCATCACTTGCATTTTTCCGTAGTTCTTCTGCTTTCTTAATGCTGATTTTGTACTGTTCTGCAAGTAATGCAACCGTTTCCTGTGTGTCATCTGACAGATAAGACAACCGCACTCCGGCAAGAAAAGCGATATTCTCGTTGTCGATTTGCTCTTTTAGCTCATCAATCAAGCGATTTATGCGTATCAATCTTGATACCGTTTTTCCACTTAATCCATATTCAGAACCGACCTTATCTCTGGTCGTTTGAGATGGGGTTTCTGTCAATTCAGATTCAAGATTTGGGTTTTCAAGTAGTTTCAATTCACGGATAATGTCGTTTCTTTTTCCTTGAGAGAACATTGCTTCGTGACGTTGTGCTACAACCGCTGCTTGTTCACTGATTCTAAGATTGTCAAAACCACGTTGCATGATGTTTGATTCTATTACATACATCTCAGCTTCATCAGCTGTCAATCCCTGTTTTACAATAGCCGGAACAGTTGCAAGCCCTGCTGCTTTAGAGGCATTCCAACGGTTATGACCGATTAAAATTTCGTACTTTCCACCACTTAAAGGTTGTACAATCAAAGGTGTAAGCACTCCGTTTTTGCGGATACTTTCCACCATGTCTTCCAGTCTTTCTCCATCATAGAGAGCAAACATATGATTATGATATGGTGTAAGTAAATCGCATGCAATTTGCTGTACCATGTTCGCTGATGGTGCTGTATTCAGCATCATTCCTAAGTCAAAAGCTGCTGCCATTTCTGTATCTCCTATTCTGGACAGGCTGTCCCAAAGTTACTAAATAAGTATAGCATTCGTTTAGCTTTTCCAGTTTGTTACGTACCTCTTTTTCCGTAACATTTTCGCACGTTTGCGGAAAATAGTGGCGTATTCCTTTTGTACAATAGTTTATACTTTGACCAAAAACGTAATACCGATTGTACAACCACCAAAGTTGTTCTGAATCTTCCTGCATTGGAATCCATTCTTTCAAAACAGTTACTGTAACATCATACAATACAGAATGTTCTTTCCAACACTGGTTACGCCAATAAAGACGCATTCTTATCAAATCACTCATGATGCCATCTCCTATCATTAAAACGATACATCTGGGTCGTCTAACAAATCTTCAAAAGCAGCAAAATCTTCATCACTAGCTTTTTCTTTCAATTCTGACTTTCCAGAGGGTAAAAAATGAATTTCTCGGACATGGATTTGGTCACAGTAATGCTTCTTTTCATCAAGCTCATAGTTTGCATTTTCAATTCGCCCGATGATTTCTAATGCATCGCCTTTATTCAACCATTTTTCAAGGATTTCTGCAACTTTTCCCCATGCGACACATGTAAAAAAGTCAGTTGTTGCTGTTCCATCAGATTTCTTGTGACGGTCTACAGCAATTCTGAATCTACAAAAAATCTTTCCATTTGCGGTTTCTTTTAGTTCGGGCGTTACCGCTAAACGTCCAGTTAAAATGATAATGTTCATGATATTCCTTTCATTTCCTGATAAACAAGGCTGTTAGTAGCCAACCACAATAAACATCTATCAATAGCAAACTTACAATGAGTAGGCAGGTTTCTGCAATGTGAACGGCTCTTGGAAAATGAAATAACCCTTTTCCGCTGCGACCAAAAATATAGCATACCCAATCTGCAAGTAACGTACCGACAAGTAGAGCAATTGTAAACTGTAACACCATAATCCCTTTTTACCTTTAACCTTTTCTTCATTGTGCTTTGGTTGATAACATTGGGGTGATTGTTCTGGACAATGCATTTGCAAAGTCACGTTCCCAACCATCTATCATACCTCTTCGGCTGTAATCAGCAAACTGTAAAGCATGAAAAATGCGGTCAGAGTTGTAACCAACACCATTTTTGCTGGGGGAAAGTTCTGCACTTACCCCCAACGATACAATAGAAATGTACGCTCCGTTTATATGTCTGCCAAACAAGCAAAGAAAGGAAAAGCCATTCATTTCTACGGAGATTTCTTGTACCGTTGCTCGATGGTGGTGCGTAACGGTAAGTTTACCGTTGAACATCATGCTGCAACACCTCCTCTGCAAGAGCTGAATATTCCATTCCAAGCTTGCTTGTGGCTGGAATCATACACCCTACCTCTACGGCTTTAGCAGCTTCCACAGAGCGATGTATGTATGTCTTGAAAAGGATACTACCATACTTATTCATCAAGTTCTGATATGCTGCTCTGCTTACTGTTGTATAGTCCATCATAGTCGGAAGTATTCCAGAAAGCTGTATTGTCGGGTTGATAGTTGCCTGAATCTGCTTAAACAATTGAATCAAACTATCAAGCCCATCCATACTAAATTTTTGCGTCTGTACCGGAATCAGCATTTCATCAGCTGCGGTCATTGCATTGATAAGCAATACTCCCAAAGAGGGCAAGCAATCAATTAAAATGTAATCATAGTCATCTGAGATTTCGGACAAAATGCGTTTTAAAATACTCTCTCTCGCAAGGGCGTTAATCATCAACATCTCGGCATTTGCTAAATTGATGTCGGCAGGAATGTAATCCAACTCGTACATATCATGTTTGCGAATTGCCATTCTCACAGCAGCAATGTGAATCATGGACTTTGTAGAAACTTCCGAAATCAGTTCCGTCATGGTAGGTTTATTATCCTTTTGATACCCCAGATATTCACTCAGATTTGCCTGTGGGTCAAGGTCTACTAACAGCACTTTCTTTCCTCTTCTGGAAAGAGCAGCAGCTAGATTAAACGTTGTTGTAGTTTTTCCTACGCCACCCTTTTGGTTACTGATTGTAATGATTTTTCCCATTTTCTTTTCCTCCTGTTATTTCATTTTGAGTTTTCAAGCTCTTGTACTCTCCGCATTAGATTGATATAATCTGCTGCGGATTGTCTGCGTTCATTTTCGAGTTTCTGAATCTGCCTTTGAGCTTGCCGGAGCTGTCGTTTCAGTTCCTGTTCCATGGAAGGAACTTCTCGAATTTGGGAACGTTGTTCCTTAATACGATTAGCTTCGGTTTTGCACTGGGCAACATATTCAGCTTCACTTAAACGTTGTTCTTCTCGTGATACCGCATTTTCAGCTCGTTTTTTCACTTGCTGTTTTTTCTTGCTGTTTTTTTTCTGCTCTTTGCGAACATCTATACGGCATTCATCGCAGTACTTTACGCTAATAAAACGATACCAACTATCGTAATCCGTATCAGCAATTTCGATACCACAAATATCACAGTATTTACGCATTCTATCCCTCCTCTTGCGTTTTGTCTACCACGTTTTGTCCACTTCCCCGAACCCCTCTCGTCAACCCCTTCCCCACGGTTTTGTCCCTCGATTTGTCTACCGTTCTGTCTACCGTTTTGTCCTTACTGTTTTACGATTTCAGCAAATTCAAGGCTTTTTCTTCGGATTTGCTGAGAGAGCGTTTTGTCCTCTACCTGTAAAGCCTGTAAAATGCTCTCTTGAGATAAGGTGGTTGATTGACCATATTCTCTGCAAACATTGACTTCCACGTTTCGACCATTCTGAATGTCTTCAATCTGTGCAAGCGTTTCTGCTTGCTTCAACCGCAACTCAGTTAGTTCACCAAGGATGACCTCGGCTTCTTCCGGTATTGAATCTGCATCACCGGATTGAGAAGATTGCAGCTTAGAACGTTGCCGTTGTTCCAACATCTCTTGTCTGATTCTATTCTGTCGTCTTCTCAAATAAATGTATGCTGTCGGAATACCAACAGCTAGAAGAATCAAAAGATTTTGAGTATTTTCACTCATGACTTCATCTCCTTTGTTTTATTCATTCTGAGAAATACTCATGTCTTTCTGAACAGAAGAAAATATATCACAATATGCTTGAGCTTCTTCCAACGTATCAAACCAGATACGCCGTATGTCTTTCTCCCCATTAGAAAGAATTGTATTCAACGGCTTTTGCTTTGCATCACAAGTGTCTGTAACTGTGGGAGTTGTATAATTACTAACACAGTTTGTCACAGCATAAAACTTCATACTTCGCCACCTCTTTCATTTTTATTTGCTTGTGGGTTATCGGGGATTGTGACCGTTTACCCATCCGCATTACCAGCAATAAAATTTCCTTGCTGTCACTCTGCTTGCGACCACCATATAATCTAATGTTACATTCCATTGCAAATTTGCTTTCTTTTTGGCTCGAATTCTTATTATTCTTTTTGATTCTTCTATGATTATATCATAAACTAACGCTATTGTCAAGATATAATCCTTGTGTTTTACAGTTTGTTAAATATAAAGTTCGATGTTTACAAATGATTCACTTTTATGAGTTTGACAAAGCATAGGGGATATGATACAATAAAATAAAGTCAAACTCTACAAGAAAGGAAACTAAAATGCCAACGATGATATGCCAGAAATGTGGCAAGGAATGCGAACGCACTTCTAACGTTCAAAAATATTGTCCTGAATGCCGCAAAAAAAAGCAAGTAGAGCGTAATGCAACTTATCAGCAAAAGCGTGAAAATACTCCGGATTTAGTTGTGGCTGTTGGCAGCCAAGCAATCTGTCCGAACTGTAAAAAATCGTTTTTGAAAAAATCGGGAAATCAAATTTTTTGCGAAGATTGTTCTGCGGAACATTTCCAACAGCAGAAGAAGCAAAAAAGGACTGAGATGTCAGACGTAGAACGTTCTGAGGTGTATCGCAAAACAACGGAAAATAACAACAACATTTATGATAGATTCTCACTTTATGTCCCTAAAGGCAAAAAAGCTTATCTACAGGAAATCTCTAAAAGTATGGGAATAAGTTTAAACACCTTTATCAATCAAGCCATAGAGCAATATGAGCAATTGATTCTATCGCAAAAAGAAGAAAATGAATAAAATCAGATACCGATACAAAGCACAAGCAAACCGCCTGTGCTTTTTTCTTTTTTCTGCCAGCATCATTCCAAATCACCCTTCTTCCTTTTTTGTTCCTGACTAACATCCTGCGTTTTCAGATAATCATCTATCGCTTGACGTGCATAATCAATATCCTTCAATTCTGAATTTACTGCTTTATATTCGGAATTGGATTTGTCACGTTGCTGTATCATTTCATTTCTCTTTTTGATGAGATTTTCTTCGCTCGGAACTTTTCCATCTGGATAAGCAGCTTTTAGTTTTGTTCCAGCTTCACGATATTTTTCTAATTCATTTGAGAATTTTTCTGCAAAACCTTTCTTCTTTCTATCCGGCAAATTCTTCATTTGCTGCATGATAGGTCTATACTTTTGGAACACTCGCAAGGCTTCGATAGTTTCTGATATAGAAGCAATGTCTTTTTGTAAATGATTCAATTCTTCGACTAATTTAGCTCGATGCATTGAAGCAGAAATTGCAGCCGGCTTAACTTCTTTTGTACTTTCAATCTGATATTGCGTTAATATGTCTATTACACGAGATGCTTCTTGCATATTCCGTATATCTGCCCATTGTTCCAGTCCCTTTGCTTCTTGAAATAGTTCTGCACTTGTATCAATAATTTTGGTGCGTGGTCGATAGGCAAGTGATAACTCTTTATGTCGTAAGTAGTTTTCAATTCTTTTCTTTATTTGAGAAGTTTCATAATACCAACCAAGCGTTTTTGCTCTTGCAAATTTTTGCTGTTCTGGCATACGAAACTTCAAATCTATTTTCCGATTTGGATTGTAGTCAACTTCGATGTTATTAGCTCTGCATTTGTCAAGAAAATCTTCAAAACTATCACTTCGCATTATTAGGCAATCCAATTCGTAGCGAAGTTTAGATTTCCATGAAAGACCTTGTTTCTCTTGTGACCATTCATACCATCTTTGCTTTTTTCCTAACTCAGGATTTTCTACAACAGAAAGTTGATGTTCTCGGCAAAGCATATCGCTTGTATCTCTGATTTTTTGGTAAAGCAAGTTTTGCTTTCCTCGGTCTGCAAGATAATTCAACGTTCTCCCATTTTCAAGATTTACATTGTTTACTATGATGTGATTATGGATATGCTGCTTATCCGTATGTGTTGCAATCACAAACTGATACTCATTTCCAAAAAGCTTTTGACACAGTTCTAAACCAATTTGCATTGCTTCTTCTGGTGTAGTTTCACCGGGTGCAAAATTTTGATGAATGTGTCTTGCAAGGATTATGCCACGTCCTGTTCCTTTCTCATTTCTAACGGCATCAAACATTTCTGCTGCAATAACAGGGTCGTTAGAACAAGCAAAATTTTGAACCAATGTACCGTCTTCTGTTTTTTCAGGATTGACAATATACTCTAATGCTTGAGCTTGCGTAACGTAAATTGAATGGACTGAAGTTGTTGCCATGCAGCATCTACCTCTCTTTTAACCTCTTGTATCTTTGCGGAATGTGTACATGATTCTTCGGATAACTTGTCCACACTCTGAGCTATGCTTTTTAAGAGGAGATTTAGATTTTTTAATTCTTCCTCACTGTTCTGAACTATCATATCATTGATGACAATCTGTCGGAAAAATTCGCTGATAGAGGAACAGCTTGATTGAATATATCGTGCTTCTATCATAGAGCTTTCAGCTTTATTTGCTCTAAAGCGATATAGGATTTCTCTCTTATCATCTTTCATATGGTCATGCCCCTTCACTTAATCTGCGACAGTTTGATAATCAAACTGCATAACTGTTGGTTGATTTCATCCACTCCATTTTTCAAATCTTTAATGTCGTCTTGATACAGTTGTTTGCTGTAATGATAGCGAACTGTTATTTGATTGATGTTGTTTGCAACACTACTAATAGCACGGCGTATTGCTCGCCATTCTTCTTCAGGATATACAATTATATTTCCATTAAGAGCCATATGACGAAGATAAGAACTCACGCTTGAACCGGATTTTGAACATTTGTCCATAATCAGTTGACGGTCTTCATCATCTACTCGAAAAAGCATGATATGTTTCTTGTTGTTTTTCATTTTCAGCGAAATCCTCCTGTGTTATTCATAAAAATGAAATATCTATTTTAGCCTTTAAATTGGGTAAATTTTGTCCTCATATGTTTGAACATGTTTTTTTGCCGAAGGCAAATTTAGGGGTCTTAGGGGTTTTACCCCTAACAAGCATAGTCTGGCATTAGCCAGACGGTGACATTTGTAATACAAATGTCGATGCTTGCTATTTTAGAAAACCGCCTTTGCGGTTTGTCGAAATATTCGCCATGCTCCTGCATGGCTCATTTTTCATGCAAAGCATGAAATTCATAGATTACATATGCCTTAAAAAATACCCCTCTACTTATAAGATAGAAAAAAGGCATTTCCACGTGCTTTTTGCTCCATTGTTTACAAATTATTTACATCTATCAATGTGATATAATATAGTAAGGATAAGAATCGCTCGAATGTACAAAAAGCTTTCAATCACATCAGCACATGGCGTAAAAAAGAAAGACTTATGTCAGATAAAAAGCGTTGCAATTCCGGCTGCTTGAATCTCAGAATGATAGGAGGGAGAGAACAGATTTTTATTCTGATGTCGTCAGTCATTGCTGCTGTTATCCGATATTGAAAGACAAGAACCGTTACTGTATTGCTTTTCCTCTGTGGATGTCTTATGTGAGATTGTCAGGAGGAAAATATGCTGGCAGAAAGAAAAAAGACAGCCCTATATGCAAGACTGTCTAAAGATGATTTAGAGGACGCTGTTAGCAACAGTATCATCCACCAGAAATTTATGCTTGAGAAATATGCCGAAGAACACGGTTACTACAATACGCAGTTTTATGCAGATGACGGATATACTGGAGTGAACTTCAATCGCCCAGCTTTTCAGGAAATGATGGACGATATTCGTAAAGGCAAAATTGAAAGAGTGATTGTAAAAGACTTCTCCAGATTTGGCAGAAACTATGTAGACTGTGGAAGATATGTAGATTATGAATTCGCAACTTACAATGTTCAGTTTATTTCTATCGGGGAAAATTTCAATTCTGAAAATGGCGATAGAATTATGATGGGGCTGTTCAATCTTATCAACGAGTTATATGCACAAGACATTTCAAGAAAGCAAAGGGCTGCAATTCGTGCTAAAGGTGAAAGCGGTAAACATGTAACAACACGACCGATATACGGATACCGCACAGACCCACAAGATAAATCTCATTGGATTATAGATGAAGATGCAGCAGAAGTAGTGCGTTTCATTTTCACCATGTATTTGAGTGGACACGGATTTTCAGAAATTGCTGATATGCTGCATGATAAAAAAGTACTTTGTCCTAGTGCATATCGTGGTAAGATTAGAAAAGGAAGCTCTGCCCAGACTGACCCGTATACATGGAATGGGAGAACTATTGCAGATATTCTATCTAAACAGGAATACTGTGGTGATACAGTAAATTTCCGAACAGAACGGAAATCATATAAAGATAAACGGGTGATATTCAAACCAGATTCAGAATTGGTGATTCACCAGAATACACAAACTGCAATTGTTAGCCGTGCAGATTATGAAGCGGTACAGGAAAAACTTTCTCAAAAGAAAAAATATGTTCGTAACAGAGAAAGACCTATTTTGGATGGAAAAGTATTTTGCTATGACTGCAAATGCAAAATGTACTTAATGAGAAAAAAACAAAAAGACGGAATCTATAACGTGTATGTCTGCAACAATTACCGCAAGAAGAAAAATCAGACTTGTTCATCTCACTACATTCCGGAAAAAACAATTCTGCAAGAATTGAAAAAGCTGCTTTATCAAATTCTACAAGAATACGAAAACGACAAAAAAACATTTTTAAGAAAACTACGATATTTGCTTCGGGCAAAATGCAGCTCTGAACTAATGGCAGCACGTTCCGAATGTGAAAAAGTCGAAAATCGAATTCGAGAAGTAAGCGATTATAAAAAATCCGCATACGCAGATAAACTCTCAAAACGCATTACAGACGAATTCTTTGATTCTATTATGTTCAGTATGGACGAAGAAACAATTCAACTAAAATCGAAATACGAAGAATGTCAGCATGTCCTTTGTGCAGCAGAAGAAAAAATCAAAGGTGCTGATTTATTTTGTAGAAGATTAAATCAATTCTCCTTGGAATCTCTAAATGAAATCTCTGAAACAGCTGTGAATAGTTTGGTGGATAGAATTGAGATAAGAGAGGAAAATGAATTGGGAAAGAAGAGTGTACTTCTTGATTTCTATCTTGTGGGAATTGGGAAAATTTTATCATAAAGAAGAAAAGCGGTTGTGCTGCTTTATTTATAGTGATGCTTTTTGAATAAATAGCCATGCTGTTCCATCTATTTCTCAAAAATTCATATTCGACAAAATCACATTTAAAAAGTTCTCAAATGATTCAGATATTGCAACTGGTTTCTTTTGCTTATCGGTTGTATAATTACATTAACAAATTAAGAAAAAGTAAACAGGAAGGAGAACACAATGGAATTTACAACTAATTATTCAGCCGACTATGAGTGGATGTCTACTTTTCTTGGATTGCGAAACGGTATACGTCATTTTTATGCTCTGATTTATGGATTCACGAAAAGCGGAAAGGATTGCTTTTGCAGTTATAAGACTTTTATGAATCGGCTGAGAATCAATTCTCGGTCAACTATTTCTAAATACATCAAAACGTTGGTGCAGAAAAAATTGATTATCGTGGAACGAACAACAGGTGATTGTAATCATTATAGAGCAGACCTGAACTACCTTGAAAGTTTGAGAAAGGCAGCTGATTCCGATTCAGAAAAATCGGACTATTTTTTTGAAACGGTAGTCCAGTTTTCAAACACGGGTAGTACATTTTCTATACCCAATAATAAAACATATAACTTTTTTTATGATGATGATTCTTTCTCTTCTGCTCTTTCAGAGCAAGAACGAAAAGAAGAGATTATCAAAGAAAAAGAAAATTTATCGTTACAGCTAAATGCCGAACAACTCAAAACCAATTTTGATAGCTGTCTTATTGATGACATCGTTGAATGGATTGCAACAACAGATTGCATCTCAGTTCATGGTGAAACAATTGAACACGAATACCTAAAAGAGAAATTTTCAAAGTTGACCTCTCAGCATATTGCATATGTTATCAGAAATGTGAAGAAGCATGGCAAAGGAATCAATGACAAGAGAGCTTACTACCTTGCTGCATTATACAAATCTGTGGATATAGAATTTAATACAACAAAAAAGAAAAAAAGAGTTCTCGGCAATAAACTCGGCAATGAAATACGAGAAACTTCCCATGATGAAGCACAATCCATTTCTTCGCCGTATGCAGCATTAACCGACGAAACAGAAGTCCGGAAGAAGTTAAGGAATGCTGGCATTTTTGATTTGTTTATGGATATGTTTGAAAAAAATCGAAAATACGATGACTACGACAATGCTTTACTTACAGAGATTAAGTCTGTAATTTCATGGGCGTGGAAAGTCAAAAAGAATATATACGTCAATTCAGTCAAAATGGATGCTAATGCAGTTCGGCAACAGTTAAACAAGCTAAATCGTTGGCACTTGCTTTTTACTATGGATAATTTGCGTAAAACGAATACTGTGCCAAAAAACAGAAAGTCATATATTTTAACGGCTTTATACAACGCACCGACACAGTATGCAACATCCGATTTCAACGTAGATGAGGTGTATCCTGTGTCCGGTTCATCTTCATCGACAGTTTCAGAAAATAATGATGAGCCTATGGCTATGGAACTGGAAAGTCATTTCTTTCCGATACAGCCTGTAGAAGAATCATAATTTTTGATTCTGATATAGTGAAAGGAGTGATATTTATGGATTTTGAAGCATTTAAAACAAGATGCAAAGAAAAAGGCTACTCAGCAAGCAGCCTTGTAACCGAACTTGGAATAAGTAAGAGTAACATAACCAACTGGAGAAACGGTGGGAATCCTAGTTATGAAATGCTTATTAAAATTTCACAGAAGCTTGAGTGTACTGTAGGTTTTCTACTTGGAACAGAATATGACGATAATGGTGTAGGAGCTTCAGTAAAGCAAGAATTGTGGGGACATGAAGCAACTTCGGCTAGGACAATTTCGCTAAATAGCAGCACACCCATAAAGGATGATTATATAAATGAAATAGCGTTATTCGCTAATTGCAGTATCCTCTTTCTTTGTGGAAATGATAAGAATGTCGTTGAAAAGAATCCGTATAAAAGAGTGGCAAACATAAGCGAACGTGGTTGGGATAATCTTATTGCAATATTTGATAATGTTAATGACCATCCGCTTATTGCAAATATGCAAATGCAACTTAGTAGAATCGTCCTTTATAACCTAGAAATTTGTTCTGGTGAGCAGATTCCAAATGAATTTCTTAGCGAAAAAGCCGATTTTATTCTTTGCGACAAGAAACAAAAGGATAGCCTTAGAAATTATCCTTTTAATCTATCCGACTTGCTTGCCCTTGGCGATATTTTTAATAAAAGCATTAAGTTTATGATTTCCGGCATTGAATAAAGAGTATCGCAAAAGCATTGCAAGATAAGGAGAACTTTTATTTATGTTTTGGGAGAAATTTCGGTATTTATCAGAAATCAAAGGGATTAAACCTCATGCAATATTGAAAGAACTTGAAATATCATCGGGTTCAGCAAACAATTGGAAAAAGGGAACTATCCCTAATGGAGAAACACTAAAGAAAATTGCAGATTACTTTGATGTATCAATAGATTTTTTGCTTGATTCTGATGTAAATGTATCTGTAAGACTTAGTAGCAAGAAATCTGTTTTAAAAGAATCCAGTTCCGTTCCTCAGAGATTTAACAGTCTACAAGCAGTTGTGAGAACTTCTGATGAACAGAAACTTGCTATTGCTAAATATGTAGGTTGTTCTATTGGGTGGCTTATGAATAAACATGGAGTGAAATTTGAGCCGAAGGCTATGCTTTCTGATATGAATAGCAGCGTATTATTTACAATTCTGGACATTATGGACGGTTGCCCTGATAATGATATTGATACGGCTATGCAAATTCAACTTTCAAGGATTGTATTATACCATCTTTCAGAAAAAGGTTTTGGAACTGAAAAACTGTCTACTCTTTCCGGTATTGACCAGAACAAGCTTCATTTCATTCTTACAGGAAAAGAAAACAAGGATTCTTCTCTTAATTATGGTTTCAACTTTTCAGACCTTGTTTATATCAAAAACGTTACAGGTCTTGATTATTCTTACTTGTTTTCAGGTAAATAAAAAGAAAGAAAGTTCAAGTTTTATATTTAAAGGGAGTTGTTTATTATGATGAGTTCAGCAACATATTTCAAGCTTTATGGTTGTATCTATGGTGTTTACTATAACAAGCTTGATAAGAAATACAATGTAGAGCGTTTTGACAACATGGAAGATGCAAATGCTTTTATGGAATTAAAAGCAACTGACCGACATCGCTTTATTCATGGTAGAAAATTGACTGATAGAAGAACAGTTATTCTTCTTATAGGTGAAAAAGCAGTAATAGACCTAGACATGAAAAGTATTAACGAAAAGATTTCTAAAGCAGTAGGGTAATCATTCTGAATTCATATAGCGAACCGAAAAAAATGTGGCACTTGTTTTTTTCGCAAAATACGCTATAATGATATACAGCAAAGAAAAACAATCTGTCTGCATATAGTTCAAAGGGGCGATATGCGGATGAGTGTTATTTTGTCATCGCCATATGCAGACTACCATGTGTGGGAGATAGACTACTATGTGTGGGAGCAAAAGCAGCTGGAGAAAACTGAAATAATATATCGACACAAGCTGCTTTTAGCTCTTAGGATAGCAATGGATGAGTATCGACTATCAAACCCAGAAGGTTATGAGTTGATTGAAGACTACTATCTTGGTGAAAAAGTCACACATAAAGAGTTAGGAAAACGGCATGGAATTGCCGAATCCACTGCTCGTGAAAAGTTAAACAGAAATCTTCATCGTCTGCGAAAATTGGCGTATAAAAATCTTTCGTTTTTAGAGAATGAGTACCTTGACAATTGAATAGAAGAGAAACGTTTTACCCTGTATAATTACTTGATTTTTCTATGGATATACGGTATAATAAAATAAACAGTTATATCCGTCTGTCTGCATCACGAATGAGAGGTATTATGGGATGATACAGACAGGAAAAATCACAGCATTATATGCGAGATTTTCTCATGATGAAGGCAATTCGGGGCATGACAGCAATAGCATTGCCAATCAGAAAGAACTTCTTGCAGAATATGCAAATACACATGGCTTTATAAACCATCAGTTTTACACAGACGATGGCTATTCCGGTACGAACTTTGAAAGACCAGCATTTCAAAAAATGATGACAGATGTTGAGAATGGTCTGATTGGTACAATTAGTATTATTATTTCAGAAATTTTGTAAGGGAAACATGGCCATCTAAAAGGTCAAAGCCGTTTTTTCTGTAAAAATCATATGCGGGCATATCCCTCTCTGTTTGCAGAAAAATACAGCTTATGCCGTTTGCATGGATATACTCTTCTATCATTCTGAGAAATTCCGTTCCCAGACCTCTGCCCTGACATTCGGGCTTTATGCCAAGCTCGATGATGTAATAGTTTGTACCCATATACCAGTGCATCACATTTCCCAGCGAGATCCCTGTCAATACACCGTTTTCATAAAGTCCCAGGGCAAGGGAATTTCTGTTGCCGATGATGTCGATGATGTATCCCTCAAGCTGACCGTCATCGCTCCAGTCGTCGTTCCACGGTTCAGATGTGAATATATCCCTGAAAAGTGATTTTATTTCATCTATATCATCAACGGAAAGTCTGCGCAGTTCAGTCATTTTTATTCTCCATATACATTTTTCATTGCGTTTATCTTCTCTTTTGCTGTCTCCCTGATATCCTCAGGAGACAACACCTCACAGTATTCGCCGTAGGAAAGTATCATGCCATAGACCCAGTCGTCAACGATATATGAACAGGTCACGGTGAAGCTGCCGTCAGCGTTTTTGATGATATTATCCTCGTCAAATTCGTCATACACACGGTATGCCATTCTTCCGCTTATTTTCAGTGTTATTTTGCGTGCATAGCTGTGATCGGGAGCTTCGGCGATTTCCTCGGAAATGTTCGGGCGATCGCAGATATCCCCCACCGCCGCATTTTTCATTCGTCTGAGCTTAAAAAGGCGCATTGCCTGTTTTTCAAAGCAATATGCGCTGAGATACCATGTTTTGCTCCTGAACCGCAGCTGCACCGGAAATGTGCTTCTGCGGCTTTTTTCGCCCATGGAATTATAATAATCAAAGGAAAGCATACGCTTTTCAAAGATACACTTTCTGATGTCGGCATAAAGCTCCTGCTGAGAGCTGCCCCAGTCGGAGAAATCTATCTGCACCCAGTCAGGCTCTTCCGCACCGCCGAAAAATGACCTTATATGTGAGGCAGCACGGCTGTCCGACGCCCCCAGTGCGGCAAAGCCTGCCAGTGCGCCTATAAGCTCCGTCTTTTCCTCGTCGGTAAGCACTGACTTGTCAAGGGAATAGCCCTCGGTTATCCTTATGCCGCCGCTTCTGCCACGCTCCGCATACACTGGGAATCCCGCCTGCGAAAGAGCTTCGATATCACGATAGACCGTACGCACGGATATCTCGAAATGCTCCGCCAGCTCGGCGGCGGTCACGGCTCTTTTGTCAAGCAGAATGTGTATCATTTCAATAAGTCTGGATATCTGCATCACTCTGCACTGCCTGCCAGCAGCATTTCCTCGGCATTCATAAGGGCGGTGTCGGTGATGTTCTCGCCTACCATTATGCGGGCGATCTCCCTCTTACGCTGCTCAAAATCAAGCTTGTGAACAGAGGTAAATGTCCTGCCCTCTCTTGTCTGCTTCTCAATAAGCAGATGATTGTCCGCCATTACCGCCAGCTGCGACAGATGGGTAACGCACAGCACCTGCTGATTTTTAGACACACTTTTGAGCTTTATTCCTATTTTCTGCGCCGCACGTCCGCTGACGCCTGTATCTATCTCATCAAAAATAAGGGTGTGGATATCGTCCTTTTCGGCGATAACGTTTTTCAGCGCCAGCATTATTCTTGAAAGCTCACCGCCTGAGGCTATCTTTGACATTGGCTTCATACCCTCGCCCTTGTTGGTGGATATCATAAACTCAACGGTGTCCATGCCTGCGGCGGTAAGCTTGCCCTTTTCCATGGCAACGCCTATCTTTACTCCGGGCATATCAAGGAAGTTAAGCTCCTCCTCGACCTGCTTTGAAAATCTCTCCGCTGCCTGACTTCTTGCGGCTGAAAGCTTCTTTGCCTTTTCGGAGACCTGCGCCAGAAGATGCTCCCGCTCCTCGGCAGTCCGCTCTATCTCATCGGAAGAATATCCAAGGGCGCTAAGTTCCCGAGAAGCCTTGTTATAGCACTCCAGAACGTCCGAAAGCTCGGGGCCGTACTTTTTCTTTATGCGGTTAAGCTCGGTTATCCTGTCGGTAAGATATCCGAAGCGCTCTGCGTCAATATCCACATTGTCACGCTCGGAAGATATCTCGGAGATAATGTCGTCCAGCTCCACCCTTACATTTTCAAGGCGGTCGTAAAGCTTTTTAACAGGCTCCATGGTATCTGCAATGGCGGAAAGGTCATCGCAGGCATTGGTTATAAGCTCCAGCGCTCCTGGAACGTCGCTGTCCTCCACGCCTGCAAGGTATTCGTGGGCCTCGCCAAGACCGTTGCGAATATCCTCGCTCCTGCCTGCTATCTGATATTCGGCTTCAAGCTCCTCGTCCTCGCCCTCTTCGATATTAAGGGAGCCTATCTCCTCCACCTTTATTTTAAGTGACTCTTCACGTTCAAGCATTTCCTTGCGTTCAAGGGACATTTTTTTCAGCTTGCGTGAAACCTCCTGGAGCTGTTTGAAGCTCTCGTGATAGTCGTCACGCTGCTCTTCCAGTCCGCCGTAGCTGTCAAGTATGCCGATGTGCTGCTCGGGGGACATAAGTATCTGATTATCGTGCTGACCGTGAATATTTACTAAGCACTCGCCTATCTCTTTCATTACCGAAACTGTGGAAGCCCTTGAATTTATTCTTGCCACGCTGCCTCCGTCTGCGCTTATCTCACGGGTTAGGGTTATCTGACCGTCATCGTGGGAGATGCCCAGCTCGTCCAGCTTTGCGCACACCTTGTCCGAAAGGTCGGTGAAAAGCGCCGTTATGACCGCCTTGTCGCAGCCTGCACGGACGATATCCTTCGTTATCCTCTGACCGAGGACGGAGTTTATTCCGTTTATAAGTATGGACTTACCTGCTCCCGTTTCGCCCGTGAACACATTGAAGTGGTCGGAAAAAGGAATGGTAGCTTCCTCGATTATGGCAAGATTTTTTATATAAAGCTCACTGAGCATCAAGATCACCTTTTTCTCTGAAAATTACTCCCTGCATTTCCTTGACAAAGGCAGCAGCTTCTTTTTCGGAGCGCATAAGAATAAAAATGGTGTCATCACCTGCGAGAGTTCCCACAACTCCCGAAAATCCAAGTCTGTCAAATGTGGCGCAGGCAGCATTCGCCATTCCCACATGGCACTTGAACACCACCGTATTCATGGCATGATCCACTTCGATCACCGAATCCTTCAGGAGCCGCGGTATATCGGCGGAGCTTTTCTCGGGGACGTAATATTTGTCCTCACGCTTTATCAGCCCCAGCTCACGTATATCCCTTGAAAGCGTTGCCTGAGTAACGTTTATTCCACGCTCAAGGAGCATTTCCCTCAGCATTTCCTGAGTTTCCACCTGACAGCTTTTTACTATTTCAAGGATTGTTTCATGCCTGCTTGCTTTCATAACAGCCTCCGTCACATACCCTTTATGGGGTTGATTAGCTTCCTGTTTACGGCATTGTAAAATGAATTGCCCGTTATATCTATGAGCCGAAGAAGCTTATCTGACTTTGAAACGATTATTTTATCGTCCCTGCCGAGGCTTCCCGACATTCTTCCGTCAACGCTGAGACAAAGGGAAATGCTGTCCCTTATTTTGTGCGTAACCTCCAGCTTTTTTCCCGTGGAGAAAAGCATTGGCCTTGACACCAGCGAGTGGGGGCACACGGGGGTCATAAGGATACATTCAAGGTCAGGCTCCAGTATCGGGCCGCCTGCGGACAAGGCATACGCCGTAGAGCCTGTGGGCGTGGAGAAAATAAGTCCGTCCGCCCTGACGGAGCTTACCTCTGCGCCGTTGGCTGTAACATAGAAATCCGACAGCCTTGCGTACTGTGCGGATATGACGATATCGTTAAGGGCGGTAAAATGCTCCGACTTATCTCCCTGAACGAACTCGCAGTCAAGCATCATGCGGTTCTCAACGGTATAGTTGCCGCTCATGAGCTTGGAAAGGTTGTAAAGCTCGTCCGTTTCCATGGAAGCCATAAATCCCAGTCTGCCCGTATTTATTCCCAGCAGCAGCTTATTGAAGCCTGCGGCATATTCGGAGGCTTCAAGGATAGTTCCGTCACCGCCTACTGCGATTATCAGGTCGCACTCCTCAGCCGCCCGGGAAATGGGCTTGAACTCCACATAGCCCGCCTTTGGGAAATGCTCTTTCAGCGCCTCGTCGCACATAACGCCAAAGCCCATATTATGGAGCATCGAGCACACCTTTGCAGATGTCTCATATGCGTTCTTTTTTGAAAAGTTGGGGTATATGACCGTTTTCAAAATCATCGCTCCTTATGCTTTTGCTTTCCGTGCTTCCGACACGACCCTTGCGCAGTCGATAACATCGCTCTGCGCGTCCTTTTCGGCAAGGATAAGGAACTCGATGTTCCCGTCCCCGCCCTTTATGGGGGAATATTCCAGCCCCTTTACGCCCATTCCCACCGAGCCGCAGAAGGTGTATATCTCCTTTACGACCCTGAGCTGAGCCTTTTCCGACTTGACTATGCCGTTCTTGCCGATATCGCTCCTGCCGCATTCGAACTGTGGCTTTATGAGCATTGCAGCTTTTCCGCCGCTTTCAAGCAGCTCGTATATTTTCGGTATGACCTTGGTGAGCGATATAAAAGAAACATCGGTGCAGATAAAGCTTATGGGCTTATCAAACTCCTCAGCAGAAACGTTCCTGATATTCATTCCCTCAAGGTTCGCAACACGCTCATCTGCCGCAAGCTTGGGGTCAAGCTGACCGTGGCCCACGTCAACGGCATACACATACGCCGCCCCACGCTGGAGCAGGCAGTCGGTAAAGCCACCTGTGGAAGCACCGATATCCATGCAAACAAGCCCCGAAACATCTATATGAAAGCTGTCGAGGGCTTTTTCAAGCTTTAAGCCTCCCCTGCCCACATATGCGGGAAGCTCAGCCGTCACCTTTACCTCGTCCTCCTCGGATATCTCCTTGGCGGGCTTTGTGACGACCTCGCCGTTTACCGTTACGCCGCCCTCGGATATCATCTTCTTAGCAAGCTCTCGGCTTTTTATCATCTTATTTTCTGCAAGATATACATCAAGTCGCATACATTTATATCCCAATTTTTTTAATAATTTCCGTGATCCCGTCCTTGTCAAGACGGAATCTTTTAAGTACGCTTTCGGTCTTTGCCTGCTTTACAAATCCGCTCATGGCATTTATACGGATATCGCCCTTGTAGCCCTTTTCCTCCAGTGCAGAGGTAAGATGCTCGCCTATGCCGCCGTTTTTCAGCGACTCCTCAAACACGATTATCCTGTCATATTCCATGCAGATATCTGTCACGGCACGCTCTATGGGGAAAATTCTCACAAGCTTCAGTATATCCGCTTCAAGGTCATTTTCCCTTACTGCCTGAGCTGCCGTGAGACCTGTTCTTCCGTAGCAGACTGCAAGCACCTTTCCGCCGTGCTTTTCATAGCAGAACATATTTTCCCTGTCAAGCTCCATATGTACGCCCTGCACCTCCGCTCCTCTGGGATATCTTACAGCGGCAACGGAAGGGGTATCATATATCGCCATTCTCAGGCAAAGCCTAAGTTCGTCATAATCCGACGGAGAGAAAACCGTTACATTCGGTATGCAGGTGAGCATTGGCACATCGAAAAGTCCCTGATGGGTCTCGCCGTCCTCGCCTACAACGCCTGCACGGTCAATGCCCAAAACGATGTGCGTCCTGCTGATGGCAGCGTCGTGTATCAGCTGGTCGTATGCCCTTTGCAAAAAGCTGGAATACACCGCAAAAACAGGGGTCATTCCGCTTACGGCAAGACCTGCCGCAAAGGTCACGGCGTGCTGCTCCGCAATGCCCACATCAAAAAATCTGTCGGGAAATTTTTCCGCAAAGAAATTAAGCCCTGTGCCGTATTTCATGGCTGCGGTTATGGCGCATATCTTCCTGTCGCTTTGGGCAAGCTTTGCCAGCTCTTTTCCGAAAACTGCAGAAAAGCTGTCGCTGCTTATTATCTCGGGATTGCCGCTTTTTATAGCATTGGGAGCAACGCCGTGGAACGCTCCGGGATTGTTCTCCGCAGGAGTGTAGCCCTTGCCCTTGACGGTGTTAACATGGATAAGCACGGGCTTTTTTGCTGCCTTTGCCGCCCTTAGATTTTCTTCCAAACTTTCAAGGTCATGGCCGTCAACGGGGCCAAGATATACAAAGCCCAGATTTTCAAACATGGTAGGCCCCGAAACAAGTCCGCTGGAGCGGTAGAGAAGCCAGCGCATAGTGTCCTTTGATGCAAGGAGCACTTCCTTGATAGGCTCACCGATAATGGGAGTCTTGTCAAGAACACCCGCAACGTTCTTTTTCACGTCCATATACGCCTTTTTTCCACGTATAGAGGAAAGATATTTTGCAAATGCGCCCACATTCTTTGATATGGACATTTCATTGTCGTTAAGTATTACAATAAGGTTATCATCGCTTTTGCCTGCGTTGTTAAGTCCCTCGTATGCCATTCCGCCTGTGAATGCGCCGTCGCCTATGACTGCGATAACGTTGTGATCGTCGCCGTTCAGCCTCATTGCCTTTGCGATGCCGCAGGCTGCGGAAATGGAATTGCTGCTGTGTCCGCTGATGAAGCTGTCATGCTCGGACTCGGAAGGCTTTGCAAACCCCGATATGCCGCTTTCCGTTCTGAGGGTGGAAAACCTATCCAGCCGCCCTGTCAGCAGCTTGTGAGTATATGCCTGATGCCCCACGTCCCATATTATCTTGTCCTTGGGCGAGTCAAATACACGGTGGATAGCCATGGTAAGCTCCACTGTGCCGAGATTTGAAGCCAGATGTCCCCCGTTTTCGCTGACGGTATTTATGAGGATACTTCTTATCTCCCTGCAAAGCGCCTTGCACTGGGGAACGGTAAGCTTTTTAAGATCCTCGGGAAGCTTCAGCTCGCTCAGTCTGACAGTTGAATTATTTCTCATCTCTATCGCTGTCCTTTGCCTGTGTTACAAATAAAGCGGCATTACAAATGCCAGCGCAATGCCAAGTACCGCACCGCTCGCCACCTCAAAGGGGGTGTGTCCCAGATATTCCTTCATTACCGCAACGCCTGTGTTTGCCGCCTGCGCAAAATGCTCTATGGACTTGGCGGAGCGTACCTCGTCAAGAAAGCGGTTTATCTTGTTTATCTCCTTTGCCTGCAGTCCTGCCGCACGGCGCACGCCCATTGCGTCATACATGGTTATGAGCGCAACTATGCACATTATGGCAAACTGAGTGGAATTTGCGCCGTCAACACGATAAACGCCTGCCGCCGCAGAGCATACCATTGCCGAATGTGCGCTGGGCCAGCCCCCTGCTCCGAAAAGCCTTTCAAAGCTGAACTTCTTATACTTTATCAGGTTGATGATAGTTTTAAGAAGCTGGGCTATGCACCATCCCACGATAGATGTTACAAGGATATAATTATAATACTTCATTAGATTTCGTGCGGATATCCGCACTGCTCCTTTCTAAATATCCGATCAATACTGCCTTTTAAGAAGTGACGCTGTAAGCTCGGTGATAAATCCGTTGTCGGGAAGCTTTTCTATGGCTGCCATGGCTCTGTCGGTAAGCTCTGCTGCCTTTGCCTTTGCGGCTTCCAGTCCGAAGATCGCAGGATATGTGGATTTGTTCTGCTCCTCATCGCTGTGGACGGGCTTGCCAAGCAGCTTTTCATCTGCGGTGATGTCAAGGATATCATCGACTATCTGGAAAGCAAGTCCCAGGCACTCGCCGTATTCCTCGGCAACAGGCAGCATATCGTCTCTTCCTGCGCAGATAACGCCCATTTCGCAGGCGCATTTTATCAGTGCGCTGGTTTTCATGGAATACATTTTCAGGAGAGACTCGCCGTCTAAACGGCTGCCCTCGTTCTTTACGTCAATGACCTGACCGCCTATCATACCCATAACGCCCACATTGCGGGAAAGGCACTTGATGAGCTTCACTCTCTGCTCAAAGGAAAGCTTGTCATCGGAGGCGATGACCTCAAAGGCGTAGTTTTCCAGCGCATCGCCTGCAAGAAGCGCCTGCGCCTCGTCAAACTGCTTGTGGCAGGAGGGCTTTCCACGGCGGAAATCGTCATTATCCATGCAGGGAAGATCGTCATGGATAAGGGAAAATGTATGTATCATTTCCAGCGCACAGGCAGCGTCAAGGGCTTTTTCCTCTGCGCCGAAAATGCGTGCAAACTCAAGGCAGAGCACAGGTCTTATGCGCTTTCCCCCTGCGCTGAGAGAATATCTCATAGCTTCGGGGCAGATGAGCTGAGCGCCTGCATTTTCCTCATTGTATGCGCCCATAAGTTCGTCCAGCCTGCGGTTTATGACAGCCGCATATCTTTCAAGCTGCTCTTTCATCATAAGTCCTCCGCACAGGTGACTTTCATAACAGCCTTTTCAGCCTCGTCAAGCTGCTTTTTGCAGTCGGCAAGCTCTTTTGCACCTGTTTTATATAATTCAATGGCTTCATCAAGGGGAACATCTCCTGCGGAAAGCTTTGAGATTATCTCGTCCACCTTTTTTACCGAATTTTCAAAGTTCATTATCCATTCTCCTTATCTGTTCCGAGAATTACCGCCTGCGTCTCGCCGTCGGAAAATTTAAGCGTTACCTTATCATCTGCCGAAAGCTCCGCCGCATTCCTTACAAGTCTGTCGTCCTTATAAACAAGGCTGTAGCCCCTTGTCATTATTTTCAGCGGACTGAGTGAATCAAGCTCCGCTGCCTTTGCGGCAACAAGCATTCTGCGCTTGTCAAGATACGCCTTTACAGCGTCGTTCAGCCGCTTTTCGTATGATATAGTCCTTTCCCTGCGCACCGATATCTCGGCAGAGGGAATATAGTTTTTAAGCTTTGCTTCACGGATAAGGAGCTCATGCTTTTTCTCCGCCACAAGCCTTTTCAGGGCATCTGCCAGAGCGCTTTCATAGCCTGCGATAACGCCTTTCATTGTACCGGTCTCAGGCACTGCAAGCTCTGCCGCAGCCGAGGGCGTGGGAGCACGCAGGTCGGAAACAAAATCTATGATCGTGGTATCCGTCTCGTGACCGACAGCGGAGATAACAGGTGTCTGCATGGCAAATACCGTTCGTGCTATCTTCTCGCTGTTGAACGCCGCCAGATCTTCGGGCGAACCGCCGCCTCTGCCGCAGATGATAACATCACAGCCGCAGCCGTCCGCAAATACAAGTGCCTGGCATATGGACTCCACCGCATAATCCCCCTGCACCACGCACGGGAAAATAACAGCCTCGCCCACAGGATAACGTCTGCTCAGGATATTCAGGATATCCTGCAAAGCCGCTCCCCCTTTTGCCGTTACAATGCCTATCTTTGACGGAAAACGGGGCAGTGGTTTTTTGTAGGCTGTATCGAAAAGCCCCTCTGCGGCAAGCTTTTCCTTCAGCTGCTCAAAGGCAAGAAACTGCGCTCCCACGCCGTCGGGCTGGATATCGGTGACATATATCTGATAAACGCCGTCACGCTCGAACACCTGTAAGCTGCCCATAACTATGACGCTCATGCCGTTCTGGGGCATAAAGCTCATTCGGGAAGCAAAGCTGCTGAACATGACCGCCTTTACGGACGACTCCCTGTCCTTGAGGGTGAAATAAAAGTGACCTGTGCGCATATGATGCGTAAAGCCCGATATCTCGCCCTTTACAAGGAGACCTCTCAGCTTGATGTCCTCCTTGAGCTTGAAAGCCATGTATCTGTTAAGCTGTGATACGGTTAAAATACTGCTCATTTAAACTTGCCTTTCGTATGAATAATATCCGTAGAGAGCTGTTCCCGCCGCATTGTCGCAGGAAAATTCGGGTGCGGAGAAATACACCTTGTCAAGCTTTTCGTTAAGCCTTGCGCATATGTACCTGTCGGACATTACGCCCCCTGCAAATATCACGGGGATATCTCCGTACTTCTCCCTTGCAAAAACAGTCATCTCATAGACGGAGGCAAAGACCGCATCAAGCACAAATCTTGCGGCAGTTTCCTTTGATGCGCCCTCGTCCAGCATTTTCCTTACCTTGTTTTCAAAGCCGGACAGGCAGCAGCAGCCGTTTTTCATAACAGCCCTTGCCTTTACCGTTTCGGAAGCATTGTCCGAAAGGCGCTCCAGCTCTGCTCCGCAGGGAAAACGAAGTCCCAGCATAAGCCCTGCCCTGTCGATGAGCTGACCTGCTTTAAGGTCAAGGGAGGTGGATATCTCCGTCACTTTGATAAGCTCATTTTCGCTTGGCTCACAGTAAAGGCAGTCGGTAGTGCCGCCGCTTACGTGGAAGGCAATGAACGGCTCATTTATATGTGAAAGCTTATCCGCCGAGAAAAGCGCCGCCAGAATATGGCCAATCTGGTGAGATGTCTTCATAACAGGAATGCCCATTGCCGCACCCATGCAGTCCGCAAGCCCCTCTCCGCAGAGAAAGCAGGGCATATATGAGCCGTCAATATTCCTTGGTCTGAAGGAAACGCCTATAGCGGTGATATCCGCCTTTCCGCCGTATTCCGAAAAGAGCCTGCCGAACATCTCGGGCAGCTGCTTTGTGTGATGGAACACAGCGTCCGACTGGCGCAGTCCCGCTTCGCCTGCCTTTACGGGCAGAAGCTTCTTGACGGAAAGCATTTTTTTGCTGTCACTGTCGTAAAGAGCGGCAGAGGTGGTGTAGTTGCTGGTATCTATTCCGAGAAAAAGCGACATTATTCTTCTGCCTCGGTCTTTTCCTCAGCCTTGGTATCAGACTTTTTTTCGGGGCATCTTCCGCTTCTGGAGAACGCGCCGAGAACGCCGTTTACAAACTGAGTATCGTTATCGTAAGCGTACTTCTTCATTATCTGAACAGCCTCGCTGATGGCAACATTTACGGGGACTTCTTCCTCGTACAGGCACTCATATATAGCAAGTCTCAGCACGGCAAGGCTCACCTTTCCGATACGGTTGACCTTTCTCTTTTCGCTGTATTCGCCGATGATGCCGTCAAGCTCCCCAGCCTTCTCGTCAACAGCCTTGAACAGGCGCTTTACTTCATCGTTAAAATCGAACTCGTCCGCTTCTGCGGCTGACTCAATGATCTCATCGCAGGAATCATCCCTGAACAGCTTCTCGAATATCAGCAGAAATGCCGCCTCTCTGATGTGGCTTCTTTTTAAATGCTTACCCATAATTATTCATTCCTTCCCCGTATCCGAATGCGGAACGGAATTTATCATCTATTCAACAAATGCTTTTAAGCCCGGAGAGAATATCTTTTTTTGATATTCTCCACAGGCTGTTTTCTGCAATATATTTATTATATCACATCTTTAAGAATTACACAACTACTTAACCTCAAAAATTCTGATATTTTCCGCAGGAATTGTGACTTCTGTTAACAGAATGTCCTTTATCTGTGCTGCCTGCTCCGCCGCAAGACCCTCTGACTTTACCACGATGCTGGCAGTTTCGCCGTCCAGATATACCACGCAGTCCTCAAAGCCCTGCGCTCTGATAAGCGACTCCACCTTGCTTTCGCTCTCGGAAAGCTGGGAGAGGTTTACCGCTTCCATGGTATAAGCTGCATTCTCTTCTTCGGTAAGGTCGCCGCCGCCAAGGATCGCAGAAAGGGTCTGCACCGCATCATCACGGGAGGTCATTCGGGAAAGGCGTGCCTGAGCGAAATAGTCGGAAGCTCCCGCTGAGGCAGGCTCCGCAGGGTCGGAGCTGTCCGCACCGACAAATGCCGCATCGCCGTAATTTACCTGAGTATCGGCGGCTGACTGTATCTCCGCATCTGCGGCGATGTCATTGCCCACCTCTGCGAACACATAGTTCATATACACCGCAATGCCCAGCACAAGGGTAAGGCTTGCAAGTATGATCTGCTTTTTGCCGATGATAAGATTTGGTTTGCGCATAATAAATTCCTCCGTTTTATATAATGATATTATTCCATCGCTGTTACATATACACAATTTGAGGGTATCCCCAGTGCGGCGGTGACGGCACGGTAAACATCTTCACGGACTTTGTCCGAATTTCCGCCGTCGCACACCGCCACAACGCCCGTTATAACGGGCACATTTATCTTTCTGACCAGCGCCTCCTCTCCGCCTGAGCCTTTTACGGTAACATAGTCACGCTCCTCTCTGTCTGCCCCGAGCTTTTCGGCTTCGGCATACACATATTCCTCCGTGGAGCTGACAGTTACCATGACCTTTACCCTGCCTACGCCGTCTATGGCGGATAGGATAGTCTCGAGCCGCTCCTCGGTCTGCGTGCTGTAGTCGCTCCATGAGGCGCTTTCGGGCACGTCCTGTGTCTGTACAGTATTTTCGTTCTTATCCCCTCCCGAAAAAAGTATCATCAGCATTCCCATTATGCCAAGGGCTGCTGCGGCTGTCATTGCCTTTTTGCTTGAAAGGAGCTTTCTGACCAGCTCCCGAATATCAGCTCTCATTTTCAGCGCTCCTCTCATTTTTGACTTCGACCACGGTATCCTCCCCCAGAGCATCACGCAGAAGCTTATATGTCTTATCTTTTTCCGCCCCGTCGGAGAGACTTACCGTGACCTTACTAATAGATATGCTGCCATCGGAAAAATTATTTACATCTGCGGATATTTTTACGGCGGTTATGCCGTTTTCTTCAAGCAAAGCGCCTATATTCCCGCACAGCTCCGACTGAACGGTCTCGCTCAGCCCTTTGGCATATATCTCCTCATAGTCCGAGGAAATGCCCTCATCGGGCACAAAGTCATCAAAGCTGATGTCAGCGCCGATGAACGGAGTGATAACTGCAAGTATCATCACCAGCGAAAATATCATATTTATATGCTTTGAGAATTTTTCATCGGGCATTATGCCGCTCAGCGCCGAAAAAATTATCCCCAGAAAGCAGGCGGAAGCCGCCGCACCTCTGAATATGTCCATATCTTCTCCTTTAAGCCGCCGTCATACCGGCCGCCATAAGTATCACCGTTGAAATAACGAACATCACCACAAAGCAGGCAAGCACCGCCCCTGTCATTGCCAGCAGAGATGCCGCTCCGCCGAAAAATCTGCCCAGCTCCTTTGCACCGAAAAGCTCCGCCGCCGCTTCCCCTGCGGTCATGGCAAGGTACAGGCACAGAGTTTCCAGAATTGGCGGCAGCAGGGTCACACAGAGGGCGATTATGCCGAAAGCTCCCGTTGCGCCACGCAGCAGCCCCAGTCCCGAGCGCATGGTGGTGTATGCGTCCGCCACGGCGCTTCCCACTATGGGAACGAAGTTCGATACCACGAATTTTGCTGCCTTAACTCCAAGGGTATCGGCAGATGTGCCCACAATGCTCTGAATTGAAAGCAGCCCCGTGAATACGGTCATCATCAGCCCAAGGAAAAGAGATGTCCATTTTTTCAGCAGTCCGGTTATTGATGAAAGGCTGAACGCAGGGTTAACAGCGTCGATTATATTCATTGCCATGCAGACGGATATGACGGGGACAAGCACATCTGAGGCTATTTTCACCGCTGCCTGCGCCAGCAGAAGCACCGTCAGGTTATACCCTGCGGAAGCGGTCACATTTCCAGATGCCGCCGCTATCCCCGTAAACACAGGCACATAGCACACAAGGAAGTCGCTGCCCTGTACAAGGGTCTGAGCCGCCGTGTCGATGCAGCTTTCAAGTGATGGCACCGTTACTCCCACCGCCGCCAGAACCGCCACTGTACGGTATATCTTCTCCGAACCGCCGCTCTGAACCACGTCCGCTGCCGCTCCACCTGCCGCTGCAAGTATCACCACGGAGATCACCGTTCCGAAGAGCCGCAGAGGTGCGGCAGCGCTGTGTTTCAGCTTTTCGGTCATGTAGGCAATGACCGTTTTGGGAGAAAGTGAGGTTATTCCCTCAGGGTCATCGGGGGAGATGTTATTTTCCCGCAGAAATTCCGCCGCATCATAGGGCAGGCTGTCGGCAGTGTCATTTGCGCCGTAATCCTCCGCCAGTGAGGATATGTCCGCAGGCTCCTCCGCTCCCACATTTGTGCCGAAAACAAACAGAAAAGCCGCCCAAAGCATTATCATCAAAAGCTTTTTCATATAAGTCCCTCAGTATATCAGTCCTGCGGCAAGGTCAGCCGCCTTTTCAAACAGCGGCAGGGCTATGACCAGCAGCGCCGTTCTGCCTGCCGTCTCCGCCTGTACCGCCAGCGCACCCTCGCCGCTGTCACGGCAGATATCCCCTGCAAGGCGTGTCAGAAAGCATATCCCCAAGCCTTTTAACAGAACGGTAAAATAGAACGGATCAGCTCCGCTGCGGTCAAAAATAGCCTCCAGCCGCTCTATAACAGGCATTACACCCATGACCACCGCCCACATTATCCCCACTGCCGCAGCAGTCTTTACCATTACGCCGTATTCCTTTGCGCCGTTATCAAACACCCGACAAAGCGCCGCCGTGAAGATGCACACGCCTGCTATCAGCGCCAGCTTGTCCGCAGTCATATCACACCCCGAAAGCGTCACGGACACGCTCGAAAAGCTGTGCTATCTCGTCTATCATAAGCATAAGCACCACCACAAGCCCCGCAAGGGTGGTCATAAGTGCCTGCTCGTCACGCTCCGCCTTTTTGAGCAGAACGTTCAGCACAGAAACGATTATCCCCACGCCTGCCACCTTGAAAATAAGTTCGATATCCATTGCTTTTTTGTCCTCCGTAAGCTGCTTGGTATTACACGATGATGACTGCTATCACTGCCCCTGCTATGGCTCCCAGCGCCCTGTACAGCCGTCCCTTTGCCTTGTACTGCTCGCCTGCGTCGATGATGAGCCTGTCCGTTTCCTCGCAGGCAAGGGACAGTGCGGAAAGCTGACCGTCACAGCTGCATGAGCCGAGAACGTTTCCCACCCGACAGATAAGAGCTTTATCATCTTCGGTGAAAGCTCCTCCGTTTTCATTTACCGCCATGCTCCACGCCTCGGAGAAGGTCATATTCCCCGTTTCCACCTCTGACTGTATAAGCTCGTTAAGAGCGGATATGAAGCTTATCTCGGAGGATATCTCACCCTCGCACAGCCGCCTTACCATTTCCGTGACCTCCAGCGCTTCGTACCTTACCATGAGCCGCAAGGATTCAAGCATATTTCTGAGGGCTTTCAGTCCGCAGAGCCTGCGCCTGAGGCTGTCCGCCGCAAAAAATCCTGTCATTGCCGACATAAAAAGCAGGAGCATTATCCCAGTTATCTTAACCATTGCGCTGCTCCTTTCCGCAGGCTTCGATAAGCTCTCTGCCGCTGTATATCTTAACTATCTCACGCTGATGAACAAAAACTATGTACTCAAAAACGCCCTCGGCAATGAGCCGCCTGAGATGCTCCCGACGCATAAACTCATCGGGTGAGCTGCAGTGGACTGCTGCCGCCGCCTTTACTCCGCTGAGAGACGCCAGCCGCAGGGCACGGATATCCTCCTCCGAGCCTATCTCATCGCAGACTATAAGTCTGGGTGACATTGAGCGCACTGCTGTAATTATGCCGTCCCCCTTGGAAAAGCCGTTCAGCACGTCCGTATTTGCTCCAACGTCATTGTTGGGCACTCCGCCGCAGGCAGCAGCGATCTCCCCACGCTCGTCAATGAGGGAAACGGGGAACCTGTTCCCTGCCTGACGGCAAAGGTCACGGAGAACGGTGGTCTTTCCCGAACACGGCTCGCCGCATATAAGCACTCCCGTCGGGCGCTTCACGCAGTCGGAAAGCCTGTCCGCCGCACCTTTTATCTCCCTTGCAATGCGAAAGTTTATCCCGCTTATGTATTTTAAGTTTTCCACCCGCCCATCAGGTGAATAAACTGCAGTTCCGCAGATACCCGCACGGTGTCCCCCTGCAACGGTGATAAATCCCCTGCTTATCTGCCCCTGACAGCTGTGAACGGAAAATCTGCACAAAGCCTCAAAGGTGCGGCGGATATCATCGGCAGTGACCGTCAGCACCTGCTGAGGAGATGGCGATTTCATCGCCAAAGCAAGTCCATTTGCATTCAGAAAACAATAACCCTTTTCGGTGGTTATCCCCACAGCCTTTCCCGCCCGCAGACGTATTTCGCAGAGCTTTCCCATGCTTTCATCATATGCGGCAAGGGCTTTGTACACCATGCCGCCAAAATATCTCAGAATACTGTTATCCATAGCTTTTCGTCCTTTCCTTTTTGTACAGTCTATTCAGCTGTAAAGGAACATATGACAAAAATGCAGCAAACGAGTTTGACAAAGCATTTGAGGCTTATACTAATCCTCAATCAACCTATAGACAAATCCTCGGCTGAAATAAGCCCATTCTTCGTCAAGCTCCCTTGCCGGGCGACAAGCCCGCCTGCAGTCGCTTTCCTAGACTGGTCTTATTTCATCTGTCGGCTTTGTCTATAGAACGATTAAAGATTAGTATTACAACAAAAGTCAGGAGGAATTTTTCATTTACAGTCATTCTTCCATTAACTGATAAAAAAATCCTCTGAGAGAATTTCTCCCAGAGGATTTTTTTATAAACCATAGAAATTATAAAAACAAATTAGGCTCAGTCTCATGCTTCTTGGGGCGACCCATAAGGCACTTTATAGCGTCATGGGGATCAGCGCCGTTGTAAAGCACGTTGTAGCACTGCTCGGTGATAGGCATACAGATGTTGTTTTTCTGAGCTATCTCATATGCTGCCTTGGTGCAGAAGTAGCCCTCAACGGTTCCCACCTGCTTTACAGCCTCGGCGGGATCTGTGCCCTTGCCGATAAGTATGCCTGCACGCCTGTTGCGGCTGTGCATACTGGTGCAGGTAACGATAAGGTCACCCACGCCCGAAAGGCCTGCAAAGGTCTCTCGCTTGCCGCCCAGAGCCATTCCCAGACGGGTTATCTCTGACATACCTCTTGTCATAAGGGCTGCCTTGGTGTTGTCACCGTAGCCCATTCCGTCGCATATGCCTGCGCAGAGAGCGATGATATTTTTAAGTGCGCCGCCCATTTCGCAGCCTACTACATCGTCGTTTATGTAAATTCTGAGAGTACTGCTGGACATTACGCTCTGAACATAGTCAGCCTCTTCGGGTATCTCGGAAGCTACGACCACTGTTGTGGGCATTCCGATAGCCACTTCCTCCGCATGGGAAGGGCCTGTGAGCACAACAATAGGTCTGCCGATCTCTTCCTTTACGACTTCACTTATAAACTTGAGAGAACCGCCCTCAAGTCCCTTGCCTGTGTTTACCACAACGGTGTTTTCGCTGATGAAAGGTGCGGCTTCCTTTGCCACGCTTCTTACGAAATTAACGGGGATACCAAGAATAACAAGGTCCTTGCCCGTTACGCAGGAGATATCATCGGTGAGCTTTATGCTCTCGCTTATCTTGACACCGGGGAGCTTTGCCTTGTTTTCGCCGTCACGCCTGATATCGTCAAGCTCGGACTTGAACTTTGACCATACTGTTACGTCATGACCCATTTTGTCCATCATTACTGCAAGGCTCAATCCGAATCCGCCTGAACCGAGAACGGCAATATTTGCTTTTTCCATGCGCCTGAACCTCCTAAATTTATTTAACTACGTCCGAATCGTTCATTACGTCTGTTTTCTTCTTGCTGCCGAATTTGTTTTCAGTGCCGTTTCTGAGGCGCTGGATATTGGAGCGGTGCATATAAATGAGCAGGATACTTGTGCAGAGCACCAGTCCCGTATGTATCAGCGCTCTTTCGATGCCCACGTTATACACGAACATGTGCACGCAGAATGTGATTATAGGATATACCGCTGCCGAGAGTATGGAACCGAGGGAAACATATCTGGATATAGCAACCACGATTATGAAAAACGGTATTACTATGCAGAATGTAACAGGGTCGATGACCAGCAGGATAGAGCATGAAACAAGCACGCCCTTTCCGCCCTTGAAGCCGTAGTACAGCGGAAAAATATGACCGATTATGGAAAAAAGTCCCGAGATATATCCGATAGTTCTTTTATCCACCAAAGCATGAACACTTTCAAAATCGGCACCCATAAGCAGCTTTGCTATCTGCAGGGAAATCAGAACCGCAACAACTCCCTTTGCCAGATCGCCGATAAGCGTCAGCAGGGCAGGCACCTTTCCGTAGCAGCGCAGGGTATTTGTAAGCCCTGCGTTCTTGCTTCCGTGTTCTCTTATATCCTCATGCTTTAAAAGCTTTACAACTATTATAGCCGAGTTGCAGCTTCCCAGCAGATATGATATCACCGCTGTGAGCAGCAATGTGAGTATCAGCATTTGATCTACCCCCAAAAATTACTTAGTATCCTGATTGTCTCTTTCTCTGATAACAAAGCGGACGGGCGTTCCTGTAAGTCCGAAGGTCTGGCGTATCTGATTTTCAATGTATCGCTGATACGAGAAGTGGAACAGGTCTGCACGGTTCACAAAGACAACGAATGTGGGCGGTCTTACCGATGCCTGAGTCATATAGTATATCTTCAGTCGTCTGCCCTTGTCGGAGGGGGGCTGAACTCTTGTGGTGGCATAAGAAAGCACATCGTTGAGCATACCTGTGGTTATTCTCATGCAGTTCTGGGAATTTACGCTGTTTATAAGCTCAAACAGCTTATCCACACGCTGACCCGTTTTTGCGGAGATGAATATGAAAGGAACATATGACATGAAGCTGAACTTTTCCTTCAGGTCATTGGTATATTCCTCCATAGTGCCTGTGCTTTTGTCAACAGCGTCCCACTTGTTGACGGCAACGATGCACGCCTTGCCCTGCTCATGGGCATAGCCCGCTACCTTGGAATCCTGATCGGTAAAGCCCACAAGTGCGTCGATAACGATAACGCACACGTCGGCACGGTCAACTGCCATATAAGCTCTCAGCACGCTGTAATGCTCTATTTTTTCGGTTATCTTGGACTTTCTTCTGATACCTGCGGTATCAATGAAAACGTACTTGCCGTCCTCATTCTCGATGATAGTATCGGTAGCGTCACGGGTGGTTCCCGCAATATCGGAAACGATAGCTCTCTCCTCGCCTGCAATGCGGTTGATAAGGGAGGATTTTCCAACGTTCGGCTTTCCGATAACAGCTACCTTGATATACTCCTCATCATATTCGGGAGTGTCCTCCTTGGGGAAATACTTGAATATCTCATCAAGCAGATCGCCCGAACCGTGTCCGTGAAGTGCGGATACGGGGAACGGATCGCCCATGCCAAGATTATAGAACTCATAAAACTCAGGGGGAGGCTCGCCTATGCCGTCGCACTTGTTTACCGCAAGTATAACGGGCTTACCGCTCTTCTGGAGCATGGAAGCTACCTCATAATCATCGGCAGTAACACCGCAGCGCATATCGGTAAGAAAAACTATAACATCTGCCTTTTCGATGGCAACCTGTGCCTGACGTCTCATCTGGGCAAGGATAACATCGTCGCTGGCAGGCTCGATTCCGCCTGTATCGACTATCATAAACTCCCTGTTGCGCCACTCGCATTTGGAATAAATACGGTCACGGGTAACGCCGGGGGTATCTTCAACAATGGAAAGGCGCTTGCCTACCAGCTTGTTGAAAAGGGTGGATTTACCAACATTGGGTCGGCCCACCACCGCAACTATCGGCAATGACATATTATCATCTCCTATCTTTATTCAACACCAAGGATACCGTCCAGCAGAGAAAAGCCGTCGTTGTCGGTCAGGCGTATTTTCACGCCCAGAGCCTCCTCTACCTGAGGTATGGTGATATCGTCGAGAAAAATATCGCTGTCACGCATTATCATAGATTTTGTGAGCAGAAGCTCGGTTCCCAGCGGCTTGTCTTTCAGCTGAGCCATGATATCCTGCGCTGTCAGCAGACCTGCAACGGTGATGGTCTCACCGAAAAAGTCATTCACAATTTTATATACCCTGCATTTCAGGTTTTTATACTTCTGTTCAGCCATCTGCGCAAGCCCTGAAATAAACCCGAATGCGGCTGCGCCTGTGGCAATGGATACCTCCCGCTGATCCTCTGGCGGGTCGGAAAGTTTAAGCGCCGACTCAAACTCATCATACAGTGAGCGAAGCATTCCCACGCCGTTTTCATACTGTGGATATTCCTCGTAGAAATCAGCATCATGGAGAGGTCTTTTTGCAATAAGATAAAATTCGTCCGAGGGGAAAACCAGCCTTGTACCGTATTTTTCAAGGAACTCCTGCTGGAAGCCTTCAATAATGTCGATAGCCTCCCCTGCTGTTTTTTCATTGAAAAGGGTAAGGGGATAAAGTCCCTCTCTGAACTTTGTAAGACCAACGGGAACGATAGCAACGCTGTTTACATTTGGCATAAGGCTGCCAAGGTCGGTAAGCGTTCTTCTAAGCTCGTCGCCGTCGTTAAGTCCCGGGCAGAGAACTATCTGGCAGTTCATGGAAATGCCTGCGTCAGCCATTTGACGGAGAAATGCTATCTTCTCACCCGCAAAGCGATTGTGCATCATCAGGCAGCGCAGCTCGGGATTTGTGGTATGGACAGAAACATTGATATTGAGCTTCATCTCAATAATTCTGTCGATATCCTTCTGCACAAGATTTGTAAGGGTGACATAGTTTCCCTGCAAAAAGGAAAGTCGAGCGTCATCGTCCTTGAAATAAAGGGTCTTGCGCATATTCGGGGGCATCTGGTCGATAAAGCAGAACACGCATTTATTGCAGCAGCTCAGCTTTTTATCCATCAGGAACGTTTCAAATTCAAGCCCCAGATCGTCATATTCGTTCTTCGGGAATTTGAGAATAATGTGCTTATCCCCTCTTTTAAGGGCAAGCGTCACCATGCTTTCCGAAGAATAATACATATAATCAAGCACATCAGAAATTTTATGTCCGTTTACGGATACAAGAATGTCTCCCGCCTTTACGCCGTGATGCCAGGCAGGTGAATCCGCTATTACATTTGTTATCTCAGCAGACATAAAAACCTCCGAAAATTCTAACCTAAGAAAAAAGCAGAGCGGATTGCTCCTGCTCTGCTTTCTGAGGAAACAGAAATTACGCTTCCTTCTTAATTACCTCAACGCCCTTGTAATATCCGCAGTTCTTGCAAACCTTGTGAGGAGCGACCAGCTCGCCGCAGTGTGAGCATCTGGAAAAAGCGGGGGTGTCCAGCTTCCAAACAGCGGAACGTCTCTTATCACGTCTAGCCTTGGATACCTTTCTCTTTGGTACTGCCATTTCAGCACCTCCTTATCATAATAGCCATAAACCCGATACTGCCGTTATTCACAGCCGCATTCGGAAATGTTTAAATCCGCACCGCATTTAGGACACAATCCCTTGCAGTCCTCTTTGCAGAGCAGCTTTGTCGGCATCTGAAGCAACACATCATTTACAGCAAGCTCGTCCACATCAAGGTCATCACCGTCGGTAACGATGTACTCGTCATTGTCGCTGTTAAGGGACTTTACGAGAACGTGCTCGAAATCGAAGGAATAACTGCGTTCAAAGCTGCTTAAGCATCGGTCGCACTCGGCGCTGATTTTCACATCTGCGGTATATTCCAATGTGACTATACCTGCACGGTTGCGAAAAACGCCCTTCAGAGTTACAGGACCGATAAAGCTATAACCATGTATTTCACTCAGCCTTTCGGGGGATACCTGCGCATCAAGCTCCAGCTTTTCGCCGGGTATCTCATAAAGCTGCTTTAAGTTGATAACCATAAAACGCTCCTGTACCAACACACAGCCTATATTATATCATTATTTTTCTGATATGTCAATAGGCTGCACGATTTTTTTTGATTATTTTACTTGATAGCGTACTTTGTAACGCTCTCGGGAAGATCAGCCTTATCAGCGGAAACGGTGAATACTACGTTTACATCGTTGCCTGTAAGCTTGTCGATCTTTGCGAGAAGAGCGCCCAGAGCATCGTAATCAGCTCCGCCTACCTTGAGGATAGAGTCAACAAAGATATCCTTAATATCGTAGTTGCCTGCAACGAGTCCTGCAACAAGGCCGAAGAAAGCTTCAAAGGAATAGATTCTGTAAACGTCGGTGTCAACGATCCTTACACTGTGAGGAATATCGTATCTGAGCTTATCGCTCTTATCAATGCAAACAACGTAACCATCGGTGTTCTGGGAAGCAGCGTTGATCATGTCGATCAGAATCTTAGTTTTTCCGGAACCCTTATTACCTGTAATGATCTTTACCATAATTACTCCATTCTCAGCGGCGAAGATTATTTTTTCGGAGCGGCTCTGCTGACGGATAAGACGCCGCTGTGCAGTCTTGCCCGCAGAACAGGATCGCTCCTGTTCAAAACACAGCACTCCTTATATACTCACCCCGTTGGGGGCTGAAGCCTTTTTTATCTGTCGAGCTTAGCCTCGAGAGCAGCCTTCTGATCCTCATAGCCGGGCTTGCCGAGGAGAGCAAACATATTCTTCTTGTAGCTCTCAACGCCGGGCTGGTTGAAGGGGTTGATGCCGAGCATATATCCGCTTACGGCGCAAGCCTTCTCGAAGAAGTAAACCATGTAGCCGAAGCTCTTTTCAGCAGTGTCCTCAAGCTCAAGAACAACATTGGGAACGCCGCCCTCGGTATGAGCGAGGATAGTGCCCTCATATGCGCATCTGTTTACAACAGACATATTCTGGTTTGTGAGGAAGTTAAGGCCGTCAAGGTTTGCAGCGTCGTCTTCAAGGAAGAAGTCCTGCTTGGGCTTCTTGATGTCAACAACAGTCTCAAACATAACTCTGGAGCCGCTCTGGATGAACTGACCCATAGAGTGAAGGTCGGTGGAGAAGATGCAGGAGGAAGGATACAGACCCTTGTTGTCCTTGCCCTCGCTCTCGCCGAAGAGCTGCTTGAACCACTCTGCCATCATTGCGAATGCAGGGTCGTAAGCAACCAGTATCTCAACGGACTTGCCCTTTCTGTAAAGGATATTTCTGATAGCTGCGTACTTGTAGCAGTCGTTATTGTCAAAATCAGCCTTGAGGTCGTTCATAGCCTGTGCAGCGCCTGCCATAACAGCGTCGATATCGCAGCCTGCAACAGCGATGGGAAGAAGACCTACTGCGGTAAGAACGGAATATCTTCCGCCGATATCGTCAGCGATAACGAAGGTCTCGTAGCCTTCCTTGTCGGAAAGCTCCTTGAGGGTTCCTCTCGCCTTATCGGTGGTGGCGAAGATCCTATCCTTAGCGCCTTCCTTGCCGTACTTCTTCTCGATCATCTCTCTGAATACTCTGAAAGCAAGAGCAGGCTCGGTAGTTGTACCGGACTTGGAAATTACGTTAACGGAAAAATCCTTGCCCTCGCAGAGAGAAACGATCTCATTGAGATATGTGGGGGAAATGTTGTTGCCCACATAGTAGATGTCAGGTGTGTCTTTCTTCAGATTATTGTAAAGAGGAGACTTCATCAGCTCGATAGCAGCTCTTGCGCCCAGGTAGGAACCGCCGATGCCGATAACGATAAGTATATCGGAATTCTGTTGGATCTTCTTGGCAGCAGCCTTGATCCTTGCAAACTCGTCCTTGTCGTAGTTTACGGGAAGATCGGTCCAGCCGAGGAAATCATTTCCAGCGCCGCTCTTATCCTCAAGGATCTTTGCAGCAAGCTCAGCCTGAGCCTTAGCAGCTTCCATTTCATGAGGAGCGATGAAGCTCTCAAGATACTTTGTATTAAGATGTAAAGGTGCCATTTTCATTATCCTCCAATATATATTGCGCAGTACAAAATGCACATACGCATCATTCCATAGCCATTATTATATTACTATATTTTCGGGGATTTTGCAAGATTTTTTGGCAACATTAACTTAATTAGCCGAAAATTAGTTGATTTAACTAAAAGCAAAACAAATTTTTCAGCATTTCTGACAACACATTTTTGAAATCTTTTTTGCAGATATACTCTGCCGCACAGATATCGCAGGTCTTTAGGAGCCTTTTGCCGATGTACAGCCGCAGCTCCCCTACCTTATCGCCCTTTTTCAGCGGAGCATACACTCCTGTTGGCAGGGATATCCTCGCTGTGATGTTCCCCGCACTGCCCTTTGACACCACTACGTTGCCCACAGGCTCCACCGCCAGCCGCACGCTTTCGGCGCAGCCCTGCTTCACAAGGATACTTTCGGGCAGGTCATCGGGTATTGGCGGCGAGGTTATCATATACCCGTCAAAGCCGATGTCAAGCAGCTCCTTTGCCAGCGCCATGGCGATATCTTCATCGGGGCAGTCCATAACGGCGGTCACAAAGCAGATATCATCACGCCTTGCACCCTCGGCGGCAAAATATCCCGATGACGGGCCCGTACCGCATTTAAAGCCCACAGAGCCTTTATATCTGTGGCCCATTCGGTTGGCCGTCACCAGCTGCACCTCTCCGCCTTTCAGCTCGTCAATGCGTGAGGTGAACATTTCCGTCAGCTCATTGTGTTTTGAAAGCTCACACAGCAGCAGAGCGGCGTCATGGGCAGTGGTATATTGGGCATCATCGCCGTAATAGCCCGTACATTCGGTAAAAAGAGTATCGTTCATGCCAAGCTCGGCGGCACGGCTGTTCATAAGCTCCGTGAACTTTTCCTCGCTGCCGCTAATTTTTTCCGCAATAACACAGCAGGCATCGTTGGCGTTGCCTATTATCACGCCTTTGAGCAGGTCGCCGAGGGCCATTTTCTCCCCGGGCATTAGCCATATCTGTGCACCCTGCATAGAGTTGGCGTGCTCGCTGGTAACAAGCTCTGTTTCAAGAGACAGCTCTCCCCTGTCCATGGCTTCCGCCGCAAGGAGAACTGTCATAAGCTTGTTGAACGAGCCCATTTTTACTCTTTTATCGCCGTTGTTTTCACGGATAACGGTATGTGTCTCCGCCTCCATCAGCACGTAGCTGCGGGAATATTCCTCCGATATGGTCTCGGCGGACACATTCACTGCGCTCATCATTATAACAGAAGCGGAAATTACCGACAGAATTTTTTTCAGCATATTATCACCCATATATAATATGCCGATAATTTTGGTATTAGGACAATCAGCCTGTTATCAGGTCAATGACGCTTTCCTTGGTCTGAAGTCCCACCAGCGCTCCCAGAGGAACGCCGTTTTTAAAGGCAATGAGCGTGGGAATGCTTTCAACGCCGAAAGCTGCCGCCAGCTGAGGCTGCTCGTCAACATTTATCTTGCCGACAGTAACGGTGTCGGCATATTCCTCTGCGATCTCGTCGATTATGGGAGCAAGCATTCTGCATGGGCCGCACCAGCCTGCCCAGAAGTCGATAAGCACAGTCTTTTCCGACTGCATAACAGTTCTGTCAAAATTCTCGGAGGTTATCATAATCTCACTCATAGCAATGCTCCTTTACTTTGATTTATAGTACAGCATACAATGGCAATAGCCCTCAAAATCAGGATCCTTTATCTGATCCCTGAACTCCTTGCACATACATTTGTTGTCCTCGGTCTTTTCAAGCCGACATGGGCAGTAGCCGCCCTTTTTGGCAAGCCCCTCCTTGATGAGCTTCACCACTTCTTCATCGGGATTAAACGTTATTTTCATATGCTCATTCCTTTCATGTCATGCCTTGGGAAATTTATTTTGTGCAGCTGTGCGAGCCGCAGTTGTGACCCTCGCCGTGGTCGTGATGACTGCACATTACAAAAGGATCATAGCTGAGACTGCCGTTGAGAAGGGCATTCACGGCCTCGTCCGCATCGCCGTCAGCGCCGCCGTAAAGCTTTATTCCCGCAGCTGCCAGGGCATTCTGCGCTCCGCCGCCGATACCTCCGCAGATAAGAACGTCTGTGCCGTTTTCTTTGAGAAAACCTGCCAGTGCGCCGTGTCCGCTTTCGGGAGCCGCCATGACTTCAGAACCCGTTACCTTGCCGTCAGTGACATCATAGAACTTAAAAAACCGGGTGTGACCAAAATGCTGGAATATCTTTCCGTTATCAAATGTTACCGCAATTCTCATAATACCATTTCCTTTCGATTTTACCTTGGAGCAGCCCTCTCCCCTGGGGCAGCCGCAGCATTTGCCGCCGCCGCAAAGCACATAGCTTCCGCCCGAAACCGCAAGAGGTCTGCCGTTGACGATACATTCCGCTATCTTTTCACGGGCAATGTTGTAAATTTCCGTAGCAGTAGTGCGTGATATCTCCATAAGCTCCGCCGCCTGACTGTGGGTGAGCTTTTCAAGATCAACGAGACGTATGACCTCGTACTCATCTACCGTGAGCGTTACCGTATCCCCCGAAGCAAAACCTGCGGGATAGAACATTGAGTATTCAGGCTCACTGCACACCTTTCTGCATCTCTGGGGTCTTGGCATACTGTCCCTCCTTTATTTCCGACTATAGTCGATTATAACACATTTATATGCAGATGTCAAGGGGATAAAAAAAGAGCCGCACCAAATAATGATGCGGCTCCTGTTACAGTATATGAGCTATTACATTCTGTAGATAGTACCCTTAAGGTCGGGTGTTGCGGAAATAGCGTTGGATTCATCGGTGTCGATGTGCATAGCTCTTGCAAAGTTCTCGGAAACACGACATACAACATCGCCGAGGATTGCCTTTCTGCCGTTGGTCTCGACCTTTACCCAAACGATCTCCTTATCCTTTACGCCAAGCTCCTCAGCATCAGCGGGAGTAAGGTGGATATGACGCTTTGCAACGATAACACCCTCGGAAAGCTCTACCTCGCCGCAGGGGCCAACCAGCTTACATGCGCCTGAACCTGCAATGTCGCCGCTCTCTCTGATAGGAGCAACGATTCCAATGGAACGTGCGTCTGTAGCGGAAAGCTCAACCTGATTAGCCTTTCTTACAGGGCCGAGGATAGAAACGTTTGCAAGAGACTTCTTAGGGCCTACTACCTCAACTCTCTGCTCGCTTGCGAACTGGCCCGGCTGAGAAAGGTCCTTCTTCTTTGTAAGAGTAGCACCCTTGCCGAAAAGGATCTCAAGAGTTTCCTGAGTAACGTGTACGTGACGTGCGGAAGTTTCAACAATAAATTCTGC